>CAURAS010000050.1:0-8595 GCA_963522865.1 uncultured Cardiobacterium sp. | reverse complement strand
AGTTCAACCCGAAAATCACCGGCGGCAAAGCGGTCGATGCCAGCCTGCTGGGCTAAGGCAGCCCCCGTAGGGGAGGGCTGATCGCTGCCGCATCAGACGCCCTTCCCGTCCTAAGCCATTGATAGTCATCCAAGCAAAGCCCTGTACGGTGTTGCACCGCCTCGCCGTACAAAAGCGAACCGTCTTCGGTGGCGCCTTGTACAGAACTTTGCACATATCGCTATACATACACCCCGAGCGCTCAGGTGTATGTATAAATCCCCACTTTATCCAAAAAAAACCACAGCGCGTATCAAATAATCCAGAGAAAATACCGTAAAATGAGCATGTATCCATGAAATCCTCATGACACACCCCATTTCAACCCAAACATAAAGGAAATATCCGATGCAAGGAAAAACCAACAAAACCCTGTCCATTCTCCTCCTGTTGGCGCTGGCTGCCTGTGGTGGCGGTGGTGGTGATGGCAACCCGGCGGCTGACAGCAAACCGCAACAGCAACAGCCGCAACAGCAGCAACAACAAAATAAAGCCGAAACCCCGGCACCAAGCCAACAACCGGAAAGCAAAAACGAGCGTTACACGGGCTTGGTTGGCAATGACAAAGGCGAAGTATCCGCGACTAACAGCAACAGCAAATACATCCTGAACCTGGGCGATGAAATCCACCAGCTGCCGCGCGACCCGAAAGGCGCTACCCAGCGGGGCAACATCCTTAGCTATGGCGTGACGAGCGTATACACCGCGCCGGATGGTGATTCCTACAAATCCTTCCACGTCAGCAGCGACCATTACAGCTACAGCAAATTTGGCTTTGCCAACCCTGCCAAAGGCATTCCCGGCATCTTCTTCCACGGCGTCCCGGTAAACGTCATGCCGGTCAGCGGCAAGGCGACCTACAACGGCGATGCCATCGTTTCCCTTAACAGCAATTTCGACGGCGTTGAAGCGGGTACCGTGCAGGCCGTTGCCGACTTCGGCGCGAGCAAACTCGACATCAGCCTGGCGTCTGCTTCCCTGAAGAGCAGCATCTCGGCCAAAATCGACGGCTCTGAGTTCAAAGGTAACGAAAACGGCAAATTCGTCACTGGCCGCTTCTACGGCCCGCTGGCCGAAGAACTGAACGGCGTTTACGACGAAAAAGAAGGAAGCACCGTAGCGGTCTTCGGTGCCAAACGCTGATTATCAGCACATGCACAAAACCCCGCCATCTGGCGGGGTTTTTACTTATGATACATATGGCAATCCTGCTAAAGCCTCATACGGCGTTGCGCCGCCTGGTATGAGACTTTATGAGTATCGCTATACATACACTTTGAGCGCTCAGGTGTATGTAAACCGCTAAACCACTCCCTCCCCCGTGGGGGAGGGCTGGGGGGCTGGCACCCCTTAGTGTTCATGCGTTGGCCCCAATCCATTTACATACACTTTGAGCGCTCAGCTGTATGTAAATTGCCAAAACCCATCCATCAAACCCAAGGAGTACCCATGACCCAAACCACCTTCCCCGCTGGCGGCGCGCTCGTCCGCTGGCACGACGGCCAATGGCACGTGCCGGATAACCCCTGGATTGGCTGCATCGCTGGCGACGGCATCGGCCCGGAAATCATGCAGGCCTCGCGCCGCGTCTGGGACGCCGCCATCCGCGCCGCTTACGGCGAGGCGCGCCGCATCGTCTGGTGCGAACTGCCGCTTGGTGAGGCGGCGGCAGGGCAGGGCGGTGATGCCTTCCCGCAGACAACGCTGGATGCGCTGCGCCAGTTGCGCGTTGCCATCAAAGGCCCGCTGACCACCCCGGTCGGCGGCGGTTTCCGCTCGCTCAACGTTGCCCTGCGGCAAACACTCGACCTCTACGCCTGCGTCCGCCCAGTGCGCCACTACGCAGGCGTGCCCTCGCCGATGCGCCGCCCGGAAGACCTTGACGTCGTCATCTTCCGCGAGAACACCGAAGACGTCTATGCGGGCATCGAATATGCCGCCGGCAGCGCGGAAAACGCGAAACTGGCGGACTTCCTGCGGCGCGAACTGGGCGCGCAATTCTTCGACGGCGCCGCGCTCGGCATCAAGCCCGTCTCCGAATTTGCCAGCAAACGCCTCATCAAAATGGCGATTGAATACGCCCTCGCGCACGGGCGGCGCAGCGTGACCCTCGTCCACAAGGGCAACATCATGAAATACACCGAAGGCGCCTTCCGCGAATGGGGCTATGCAGTCGCGCGCGAACACTTCCCCGGCCTGACCGTGCGCGAGGACGAACTCGATGGCGAAGCGCCGGCGGACAAAATCGTCATCAAAGACCGCATCGCCGACGCGATGTTTCAGATGCTGCTTTTGCGCCCGGCGGAATACGACGTCATCGCTACCCTCAACCTCAACGGCGACTACCTCTCCGACGCGCTCGCCGCGCAAGTGGGTGGCATCGGCATCGCTCCTGGCGCGAACATCGGCGCGGGGCTGGCCGTCTTTGAAGCCACCCACGGCAGCGCACCGAAACACGCGGGCAAAAACCGCGCCAACCCCAGCTCGCTCCTGCTCTCCGGGGTAATGCTGCTGGAGCATCTCGGCTGGAGCGAGGCGGCAGAGCGCATCAACCGCGCCTACGCCGCGACCATCGCCGCGAAAACCGTCACCTACGACTTCGCCCGCCTGATGGATGGCGCGACGGAAGTCAGTACTCACGCCTTTGCCGACGCCATCATCGGGAACCTGACATGAATGAACTGGACCAGATGCACGAACTGCTCACCGCCCTCGAACTGGCACTGCTGGAAGCGGGCTGGTGGGGCGACGAATCCCCGGACGCGGCGGCGCTCACCAGCACCGAACCCTTCTGCGTCGATACTCTGCGCTTCAGCGAATGGCTGCAATGGGTGTACATCCCGAAAATGCGCGCCTACATCGCAAGCCAAGGCGCGCTGCCGGAGCGTAGCGGCCTGTTGGCGATTGCCGAAGAAGCGTGGCGTGGCAGCGCGGCAGACACCGACGGCCTGCTGCTGGTCATGCGCGCGCTGGACGGCCTCGTCAATCAGGACGCCGCCACGCCACAGCATTTGCAGGAAATCCGCCGCCGTTATCAGCGGCATTAAAGAAAAACGCCACGGTTGTGGCGTTTTTCTTGGGTTGCCGTCGGGTATACATACACTTTGAGCGCTCAGGTGTATGTAAACGGTAAACGGATGCGACGGCTTCATTCCCGGCAGGCATCTATCGCCGCCGCAATATCGGCCGCGCTGATGTCGCAGTCGATGCCGCTCATGCAGAAACGTTGCGGCAGGACGAGGCGCAGTTGGCCGCCGCGTGTTTTTTTATCGAGCTGCATTTTGTCGCGGATGGCATCTGTGCGGATGTCTGCCGGCACGGTCGTGGGCAGGGCAAAGGCGGCGAACAGGGCGGCGGCGCGGTCAGCATCGGCAGCGCTGATGCGCCCCAGGCGGGCAGCGAGGCGGCAGGCGATAACGCTGCCGATGGCGACGCATTCGCCGTGTTTCCAGCGCTGGTAGGCGGTGAGCGCTTCGAGCGCGTGGCCGAAGGTGTGGCCGAAGTTGAGCAGCGCGCGCTGGCCGCTTTCGCGTTCGTCGGCGGCGACGATAGCCGCTTTGGCGGCGCAGCAGCGGGCGATCATGGTTTGTAGCGTTGCCGGCTCGTGCGCGGCGATGGCGGCGCGGTTGTCTTCGAGCCAGGTGAAGAAATCGGCGCTGTTAATCAGGCCGTATTTGATGACTTCTGCCATGCCCGCGGCGAATTCGCGCGGCGGCAGGGTGGCGAGGGTCGCGGTGTCGATGAGAACAGCCTGCGGCTGGTGAAAGGCGCCGATGAGGTTTTTGCCCTGTGGGTGGTTCACCCCGGTTTTGCCGCCGACGGAGGAATCGACTTGCGCCAGCAGGGTGGTCGGGATTTGCAGGCAGGCGATGCCGCGCTGGTAGCTGGCGGCGGCGAAGCCGGCGATGTCGCCGACGATGCCACCACCGAGGGCGATAATGAGGCTGTCGCGGTCGTAACGCGCCGCTACCAGTGCATCAAGGATGCTCGCCCAGGTGGCGAGCGTTTTGTGGGTCTCACCATCGGGCAGGCGCACGGTGATGCGGGTTTTGTCAGCCAGCGCCGCTTCGAGTGGGGCGAGGTAGTGTGCGGCGACGGTATCGTTCGTCACAATGCAGATTTGTTGCTGCGGCGCGCATTGGGCGATAAGCGCGGCATCGGCGAGCAAGCCGTGGCCGATGTGGATGGGGTAGTGGCGCGCCGGGCTGGCGGCAAGGGCGACTTCAAGGGTGTTGGGGGTCATGGGATTTCCAGACTTAAGGGGATAAGAAATTTACATACATGTCGAGTGCTCAAGTGTATGTAAACAGGCTGTATAAGGCATTTACATACACATTGAGCGCTCAGGTGTATGTAAATCAGCCCTTGATGATTTCTACCCAGTAGTCGTCCGGGTCCTTGATGAAGGCGATGTGGCGCATCGTGCCGTCTTCCGGGCGTTTTTGGTAGGGGACGCGGTTCTGGTCAAACCAGCGGATGGCCGCCTCGAAGTCCGGCACGCTGATGCAGATGTGACCGTAGCCGCGCGGTTCGCGGTTGCCGTTGTGGTAGTGGAAGGCGGGGTCGTTTTCCGTGCCCCAGTTGTGGGTCAGCTCCAGGATGCCGCTTTGGCGGGCAATCCAGGCGCGGCGCGCTTCTTCGTCTTCCGGGATGTTTTCGTCGCCGCGCAGCATGGCGAGGAAGTAGAGGCTGAATTTGCCGCCTTCGTAGTCGCTTTTGCGCAGGAGGGTCATGCCGAGGATGCGGGTGTAGAAGTCCAGCGAGGCCGCCGGGTCTTTGACGCGCAGCATGGTGTGGTTGTAGGTGAAGCCGCGGGTGGCGGGGTCGTGGTTTTGGGTCGCGCCAGGCGCGCTGGGGGCGGTGAAGCTCATGGTTTTCTCCGGTTGGTTTATCTTTACCCTTTTGTATTCCATACAGACAGGTCCCATTTTCCGCAGAAGAAAGGGCTTTCTTCTGCGGGTGGTTGTATGGAATACAAACGGGGCCCGCTATATGATGCGCGCCCATTTTACACAGGAGTTTGGGAGTTCTTTATGCCACGTTGGTTGTTTGCCGTGCTGGTGCTGGCGGTGTTGCAGGGGTTGTTGTGGGTGTTGGCGCGCTCGTTGCGTTTTTTGGGGGGCGAGAAGCGGCGCCGTTGGCTGACGGTGGCGGTGTTCGTCATCGGTGATGGTTTGTCGCTGCTGGCGTTGTCGCGCCTCTTTCCGCCGCTCTTTATTGCGCAGGCGTGGTTGATCGCGCTGCTGTGGCTGTGGTTCATGGCGGCAGTGGTCGGCTTCGTGTTGTATCGCCTCGGTAAGTGCTTCGCGCCGAAGCAGGCGGCGACGGCATTGCGCGTTTTTTTGCCGATGGCATTCGCAGCGCTGTTCGTCTGGGGTTTTTTCAATGCGAACAGCACGGTGGTGCGCCATTATGCGGTCGTGTTGGACAAGCCGCTGGCGCAACCGCTACGCATTGGCGTCGCCACCGATTTGCATCTGGATAGCGGTTTTTTCTTCGGCGCGCGCGAGCTGGATCGCCTGGCGGCGATTTTTGCGGCGGAGCGGGTGGACATGATTTTGTTGCCCGGCGACATTATTAATGACAAGCCGGAGGCGTTTTATGCCGAGGGGATGGTGCCGCATTTGCAGGCGCTGCGCGCGCCGCTGGGCGTCTTCGGCACGCTTGGCAATCATGAGTTTTACGGCGACGCCGACGAGAATGCGCGGGCGTTGCGCGCGGGCGGGGTGCAGGTGTTGCGCGATGCGGTGGCGGTGGTGGGGGAGCGCGCCGTGGTGGTGGGGCGCGATGATGATGCCAATGCCGGGCGCCCGCCGCTTGCCGCGTTGTTAAAGGATGTGCGCCGCGATTTGCCGGTGCTGGTGCTCGATCATCGTCCGTCCGAGATTTTGGCGAATGTGCAGACGACGATGGATATTCAGGTTTCCGGCCATGCGCACAACGGTCAGGTCTTCCCCGCCAATTTCATCGTGCGCGCGCTTTACCGCCTGCACTACGGGCATGAAATGATTGACGGCAAAGCGGTTTTTGTCTCGTCCGGTTATGGATTCTGGGGCGTGCCGCTGCGGCTGGGTTCGCGCTCGGAGGTGTTCGTGATTGACGTCACCGGGCGCGCGAATTAAGCGCAGATTACATCTTGTTATCCCGAATGTTGTATGTATAATACGCTCATCAGGACGATGAAATGGTACCAGGCTCGCAGGGATGCGAGCCTTTTTTAATGTGTGAACAAGCCGTTTCGTAGCGTTTCTCGCCATTGCCCGCGTTCTTGCCCGACGCGGGTTTGTTGTATGGATGGGACAAGCAGCGCGGCGCGAACTTCGTTAAGATAGCGCCTCCTTTTGCCACTGGAGACCCGCATGAAAGCCGTCTTTCTTGACCGCAACACCTTTTCGCCGACCATCGACCTGCCCGCGCCTGCGGGCGTGACGGACTGGCAGGTTCACGAATCCACGCCGAACGACACCGCGACCGTCGTTGAACGCCTGCGCGGCGCGCAAATCGCCATCAGCAACAAAGTTTTGCTAACACGCGACATCATCGCCCAATCACCCGACCTCAAGCTAATCCAAGTCGCCGCGACCGGCGTCAATAACGTCGATGCCGACGCCTGCAAAGACCACGGCGTGCAACTCGCCAACGTCGCCGGTTACTCCACCACCTCGGTCGCCGAACACACCTTCGCCGCCATCCTCGCCGCATTGCGCGGCCTCTTGCCCTACCATCAGGCAGTGATAAACGGCGACTGGCAGCGCGACGGCCGCTTCTGCCTGAACGAACTGCCGATTATCGACCTCGCAGGGAAAACGCTCGGCATCGTCGGCACCGGCAACATCGGCCAGCGGGTGACGGAAATCGCGCGCGCCTTCGGCATGGACGTGCTGTGGGCGGAACGCCGGGGCGCCGCGCCGCGTTCGCCGCAGTACACCCCGTTCGACGACGTCTTCGCCCGCGCCGACATCATCAGCCTGCACTGCCCGCTCAACGACGCCTCCTATCATTTGCTGAACGCCGACACCCTCGCTCTCTGCCAGCGCCAGCCGCTCATCCTCAACATGGCGCGCGGCCCGGTCGCCGACAGCGCCGCCGTCGTCGCCGCGCTGAACGCAGGCAAACTGCTCGGCTACGTCAGCGACGTCTTCCCCGACGAACCGCCGCCCGCCGACGAACCACTACTCACCCTGCGCGACCACCCGCGCGTCCTCTTCACCCCGCACAACGCCTGGGCAAGCGTCGGCGCCCAACAAGAACTGTGGCGCATCCTCAGCGCGCAAATGAGCGCCTGGATCGCCGCCGCCTAAACCGCACCACCGGCTTTCCATCTACAATGAATAAATTATGACAAGATGGAAAGCCTATCTGCTATCATAGCCGGGTTCAGAAAACGAGGAATGAAAACATGCGCCTATGGTTGGCCGCCCTGCTGACACTCATCACGACCATCGCCCACGCCGAAGACTACTACCTCGACGCGCCCGTCGTCACCGCCAAACTCTACAGCCGCGAAGCCGAACTCGTGCGCGAAGCCAAAGTCACCGTCCACAAACAAGGCATGCACCGCATCATCGTCTCGCCGCTCTTGAGCGACAACATCGCCAACGTCTCCCTCAGCATCAACGGCGCGCGCCTGACCGGCCAGGGCATGCGTCCGCTGCCGACACAAGACGCTAGCGAACCGCTGGTCCACCAGGCAGACGAAGCCGAACAGGCGCTGACCATCACCCGACAAAGCATCGAAGACAACCGCGACATGAGCCGCGCCCTCATCCAGCGCCTGCAAGGCCACGGCAGCTCGGTCAGCGAAGTACAGCGCCAGCTCGACACCCTCGCCCGCCTGCGCGAAGACCTACTGAAAACCGAGCGCGAACAACAAGACGAACTCAAACAACTGCAAGACCAACTCGCCTGGCAAAACAAAGGCCGCGACAGCCGCCAATACGCGGGCGTGTTCGACATCTACAGCGACCGCATCGGCGAAGTCACCCTCACCCTGCGCGAACGCACCGACAAAGCCTACTGGCAGCCCTACAGCGAATTCAGCCTCAACACCGAAACCAACGAGCTCGACATCCGCGCCTACGCGCAAGTCGTCCAACAAAGCGGGCTGGACTGGGACAACGTCGAAGTCAGCCTCTCCTTCGCCCCGCCGGACTACCAGGACACCCCGCAGCTGCAAAGCACCAGCGTCGCCGTCGCCGACCGCACCGTTGCCACCGTCCTCGGCGAAAACAACGCGCCCTTCGGCATCGGCACCGGCGGCAAAAACGGCCCGAACCTCATCAGCGCCGAAGACCCGGACAAAGGCGACAGCGTCAAAGACATCGTCGTCTCCGGCATTGACTTCAACGTCAAAATCCCCGGCCGCCACAACCTGGCAAGCTCGCGCGACCGCTACCAGCTCACCTACTGGCAAAACCGCAGCCGCGCCAAACTCTACAGCGCCGCCTACGCCTGGGTCGAAAGCAAAGCCCTGCTCATCGCCGAATGGCAACAGCCGGACGGCTACGCCTACTACCCCGGCCACACCAACTTCTTCCGCGACGGCAACCGCATCGG
>CAURAS010000049.1:0-8651 GCA_963522865.1 uncultured Cardiobacterium sp. | reverse complement strand
TTTCCGGTCATCGCCGAGGTCAAGCTCAAGGGCAACCGCGACCTGAAATCGGAAGATTTGCAGAAGGCGCTTGCCGCTGCCGGGATTTCCGAAGGGCAGGCGTATAACCCGCAGATGTTGCAGCAGTTGGTGCAAGAATTGACCGAGCAGTATCAGGCGCGCAGCAAATACGCGGTGAAGATTGACCCGCAAGTACGGCAACTGCCGCGCGGCCGCGTCGCCATTGATCTCAACATCAGCGAAGGCCGCTCCAGCCGCATTAAGAGCATCGACTTCGTCGGCAACAAAATCTACCCGGACAGCCAGCTGCTCGGTCTGTTTGACACCAGTACGCCGCGCTGGAATTCCTGGCTGACCAAATCCGACCAGTACGACCGCGACAAATTGCAGGCCGATATCGACCGCCTCGAATCCTTCTACCAGGATCGCGGCTTCATGGACTTCAAAGTCACCTCCACCCAGGTCTCGCTCTCGCCCGACCGCCAGTGGATCTATCTCACCATCAACGTCGATGAAGGCAAGGTTTACCGCGTCAAAGGGCACCAGTTCAAAGGCGACCTCATCGTGCCGCAGTCCGAACTCGAATCGCTCGTCACCTTCAAGGCCGGCGACCGCTACAACCGCAGCGAAATCCGCAAAACCACCGACGCGCTGCGCGTCCGCCTCGGCGACGAAGGTTACGCCCAGGCGCAAGTCAATATCGTCCCGGACGTGGACAAACTGAGCGGCGAAGTAAACCTCGACATCCTCGTCACCCCCGGCATCAAAACCTACGTGCGCCAAATCGGCTTCACCGGCAACAACAAAACCTACGACCGCGTCCTACGCCGTGAACTGCGCCAACAAGAAGCCAGCCTCTACTCCGGCTCGGACGTCGCCCGCTCCGAAGAACGCCTGCGTCGCCTGCCGCAAGTCGAATCGCTGGAGCAGGAAATCCGCCCCGTGCCCGGCTCGCCCGACCAGATTGACCTCGAATACAAAATCAAAGAGCGCAGCACCAGCAGCATCGAAGGCGGCATCGGTTACGGCCAGAGCAGCGGCGCCCTCTTTAACATCAAATACAACGACAACAACTTCCTCGGCACCGGCAACAGCCTGGGCATCAACTTCGGCAAAAGCTCCTCCGAAGAAAGCTACGGCTTTGACTTCACCGACCCGTACTTCACCGCCGACGGCGTCAGCATCAACTACGCCTTTGACTACACCAAAACCAACTACCGCCGCGAGCGCCTCTCCGACTGGGCGGCCGACACCATGGACGCCACCGTCACCTTCGGCTACCCGCTCACCGAATACCAAAACGTCTACTTCGGCGGCGGTTACCGCAACCTGAAAATCAACACCGGCAAAGACGTCGCCAGCGAAATCACCGACTACCTCAACAAAAATGGCCGCCGTTACAACGAAGGCGTCGTCACCCTCTCCTGGAGCAAAGACACCCAGGACAACACCTACCTGCCGACCACGGGCAGCCTGAACCGCATCAGCGGCGAAATCACCCTGCCGGGCAGCAGCGACACCTACTACAAACTCGGCTACCGCAACCGCACCTACTTCCCGCTCAACAGCGACAAAACCCTGCTGCTTGGCCTGCGCGGCGACATCAGCTACGGCGGCGGCTACGGCAAAACCGAAGACCTGCCGTTCTACCGCCACTACTACGCAGGCGGCCTCAACACCCTGCGCGGCTTCGAATACGGCTCGCTTGGCCCCAGATACCAAAACGGCGACAACAGCGGTGGCGACTTCCGCACCACTGGCGGCCTTGAACTCATGATGCCGTGGAAAAGCGACGAAAAATCCAACAACGTCCGCGTCGGCACCTTCCTCGACTTCGGCAACGTGTACAACAAAGTGGGCGACTTTGACGCTGGCGAATTCCGCTACTCCACCGGCCTCTTCCTGCAATGGATGTCGCCCATCGGCCCGCTCAACCTCAGCTACGCCGTCCCGCTCAACAAAAAGAAAGGCGACAGCACCGAAGCCTTCCAGTTCAGCTTCGGCATGGGCTTCTAATATATCCTGCGGAACAGCCCCCTCCCCCTGCGGGGGAGGGCTGGGGTGGGGTTAGCCCGCAAACCACCGATGGCAAAGCGCCCACCAACAACAAGCCCAGCCAAACCTCACGCGGAAGCCCGCCCCATGAACCACAAACCCCTCGCCCTGACCCTCCTGCTTCCCCTCGCCCTGCACGCGCAGAACAACGCTGCCGACCCCGCGCTCACCATCCCCGAGCCGCCACCAACCGCGACCCTGCTCGACGACGCCACCATCAGCAGCGACCCGCTGCCCGCACCGGGCGCGGACAAAACCAACGACAAAACCGCCACCGTTGACCCCGCCGACCTGCGTATCGGCTTCGTCAACTTCCGCCGCATCATGGCCGCCGCACCACAGCGCGAAGAAATCAACGAACGCTTAGAGCGCGAATTTGGCGTAGAGCGCGACGCCCTGTTGCAAGCGCAAAGCGAACTGCGCAGTATGGAGCGCCAACTCGAAACCCTGCAACACGGCGACAGCTACAACGACTACGAACGCCAAGTCATCAACAAACGGCGCGACGTCGCCCGTCGCGACAGCGACTACCGCGACAACATCAACGTCCGTCGCAACGAAGAAATGGCAAAACTGCAAAAAATGATCGGCGACGAAATCATCAACCTCGCCAAAGAAGCCAACTACGACATCATCCTGAACGACATCGGCGTCTTCTACGTCAGCGAACGCGCCGACCTCAGCCCGCAAGTCATCACCCGCCTCCAGCGCAAGGCCGAAAAACCATGAACCAGACCACAGGCGACATCGCCGCCCGCCTCGGCGGCACCCTCATCGGTGACCCCACCGCCCCCATCCACGGCGCCGGTACCCTGCAAGACGGTCAGCCCGGCGAAATCGGCTTCCTCGCCGAAAGCCATTACCGCAAACACCTCGCCGACACCGCGCTCACTGCCGTCCTCGTCGCCGAGCCCTGCCCCGAAAGCCGCGCTGCACAAATCATCGTCGCCGACGTCAAACGCGCCTGGCGCGAACTCGCCGCCAGCTTCGCCCCGCCACCGCCGCCTGCGGAAATCTCGCCCCAAGCACACATCGACCCCACCGCAACCATCGGCGCAGGTGTCGCTATCGGCGCGGGGGCGGTCATCGGTGCGGGCGCACAAATCGGCGACGGCTGCCGCATCGCACCGCTCGCCTACCTCGCCCCCGGCGTGCGCCTCGGCGCAGACAACCACATCGGTGCGGGTGCGCGCCTGCTCGAAGGCACGACCACTGGCGCGCGCGTCCACATCCTCGCCAACGCCGTCATCGGCGAACGCGGCTTCGGCAACAACTTTGAAGACGGACGCTGGCTGCCCGTCGCCCAACTGGGCGGCGTGCGCATCGGTGACGACGTCGAAATTGGCGCCTGCACCACCATCGACCGCGGCGCGGTGCGCGACACCATCATCGGCAACGGCGTCAAACTCGACAACCAAATCCAAATCGGCCACAACGTCATCATCGGCGACCACACCGTCATCGCAGGATCTGCGGTCATCGCCGGCTCCGTCACCTTCGGCAAATACTGCGTCGTCGGCGGCGCCTGCGTCTTTACCGGCCACATTACCATCTGCGACGGCGCCCAATTCACCGGGCACAGCTCCATCAGCAAATCCGTCACCGAACCCGGCGCGTACTCCTCCGGCATTCCCGCCATGCCCGCGCGCCAATGGAAAAAATTCTTTGCCACCCTCAAACTGCTCGCCAAGGACAAACCATGAACCCCAGCACCACCGCCATGGACATTGAAGAAATCCGCCGCTACCTGCCGCACCGCTACCCCTTCCTGCTGATTGACCGCATCACCGAAGTCGAAATCGGCAGCCACATTAAAGCCATCAAAAACGTCACCGCCAACGAACCCTTCTTCCAGGGCCACTTCCCCGGCAAAGCGGTGATGCCCGGTGTACTCGTCATTGAAGCCATGGCACAGGCAGCGGGCATCCTCGGCGTGAAAAGCGGACGGCGCGAACTGGGACTGCCGGACGAACCCGAAGAAGACGGCATCTACTTCTTCGTCGGCATCGACAAAGCGCGCTTCCGCCGCATCGTCGTCCCCGGCGACCAACTGCACCTTGAGATCAAAATCATCCGCTCACGCCGTGGCATCTGGTCATTCACCGCCGAAGCGCGTGTCGATGGCACCCTCGTCTGCGAAGCCGAAATCATGTGTACCACCGCCGGCCGCGGTAACAGCTAACCCCCATCCTCACCGGGGAAGACTGGGATTGGTCGCATAACCCAACACCTGTCTCCCCCATTTACATACACCTTAGTCGCTACCCTGTATGTAAATCTCTTTATAGCGCTTTACCAAAATTCAAGAGCCATGCCCGCCCTGCACCATTCCTATTTCGGTACGTTGAACAGCGACGGTGACAGGAATACCATAAAAACCCTCTGTGAAAAGAAAATTCCCTTAAATGGCAGTGAAGTGAATATTTACCTACGCGCAAATACCGGGCTTGTTCTGAATCTTTGGCAACTGGATGCGTATGTTAAATTACTAAATAAATTACCCGAGCTGGATAAAGCCTGTCGCGCAGAATTATGTGAATACCTGCAAAACAATCACAACTATATGGATACACACCGCTGGTACATAGAAAATAACGTTTTCCCCGAATGGCAATGGATGATGCCGCTATTAGACGACATCCCAGCATTTGTCTCTACCATGAAACTCGACAATATAGAATTAAATGCCACTGGAATTTATGAAGTTGAGAATCCTCTCTCACTGGAGTACATGATTGATCCAAATCACAAACAACTCTGGCATATCCTTGCCATAAAATGCGACATCCAGGGAAACATTCTTGATATACGAGAGGAAGAATATTGTGATTGATAATAGTAAGATGACTATAGAAAGCCATACTGAGGAAAATGAACAAAAAACCATTATCCGCCTGTGCGCTGCGCAAAAACTGGCGGCATTGGGCGATAGCCAGCCAGACATGCAAGAGATTCCGCACCGTTGCTGGTAATGCAAGTAAATACGGCATTACCGTCAAAGAATGCGACTACTCGCCAGATGAAAGAGATTACTGCACCGACAAGCGCATGCAAACCTTTGCGAAAGTCATGAAAGAGTGCAAAGCCAATTTCGCCAAAAGCATCATCCTCTACATCTATGAATCCGCAGAAGGCTACAGCGTAGTGGCGATTGACAAAGCAAAAAAACTCGTCGTGCCGCTGGATTCACCTACACCGCTATCACCCAGCCCGTTAACGAAAAAGGCGAATATTTAGAACTCATCTTCAACAAACATTCCCATCATTTCTGCATCAAAGGCGATATACACTCCTACCGCAGGGTTCAATCATACGACCCCAAAACCGGACCGGTTTTCCGCTTTCCCTACGACAAAGAGAAAAACAAATTCGGCGATTTTGAGGACATCTCAAATTAAAAACGGCTAGGGCGTTTTTGAACAGGTTCTAACTCACACCGGAGAGCACCATGACCCACACTCACCCGACTGCACTTATTGACCCCAAAGCCGAACTCGATAGCGACGTCAGCATCGGCGCTTACAGCGTCATCGGCGCGGGCGCGGCTTGCCAAACGTTACGATAACGGTGACAGTATATACATACACCTGAGCGCTCGTAGTGTATGTAAATGATAAAGCGGGAAACTCGTTGGTTCAGTATCTATTTGATTCTACTGTGAGGTTTATTCTTTGATGTGGTACGCAGCTTCTTTCCGGCGGGCGCTGTTTCAGTTTCTGCTGCTGGCGCTGATTGTCGTCGCAGCTGCCATGCTGTGGCGCAATACGGCGGCGAATATGGCGGCGCGCGGGCTGGTTTTCAGTTTTGCTTTTTTGGATAACCCCGCCGGCTTTGCGGTCAGCCAGCATTTGTTGCCTTATCAGGAAAGCGACAGCTATGGCTGGCTGTTTGTCATTGGCCTCTTGAACACGCTTTTGGTGTCGCTGCTCGCCATTGTCGCGGCGACGCTGGTCGGGGTCGTGGTCGGTGTGCTGCGGGTGTCGCGCAACTGGCTGTTGCGCCAGCTGGCGGCGGTGTATGTCGAGGTCTTCCGCAATATTCCGTTGTTGTTACAGCTTTTTTTCTGGTATTTCGCTGTGTTGGCGGTGTTGCCCGCGCCGCGCGCGAGTACGCTGCGCCTCGGTTGTGATGAGGCGGGTTGCTTGGCAGTGTTGAGCAATCGCGGCTTGTCGTTGATTGCGCCGCTGTGGCAGTCGGCCGCGCAAGCGGCGCTGGCGTTGTTCGCCATTGGCATCGTCGCCGCGCTGCTGCTCGCGCGCTGGAACCGCCGCCGTCAGGCGCAAAGCGGGCAGGTGCTGCGTCTGTGGTGGGCGTATGCGCTGCTTATCGTCGCCCTGCCGCTGGCCGCTTTTGCGCTGCGGGTTGAGCCGTCGCAGTTGTCGCGGCCGCTGTTGCAGGGTTTTAATTTTCGCGGCGGGGTAACGCTGTTGCCAGAGTTGATGGCGCTGTGGCTGGCGCTGTCGCTTTATAGTGCTTCGTATATCGCCGAGTATGTGCGCAGTGGCATTGCTTCGGTGCCGCGCGGGCAGTATGAGGCGGCGGAAGCGCTCGGTCTGCCGCCGGCGCGGGTGATGCGCCTCGTCATTTTGCCGCAGGCGCTGCGGGTGATGGTGCCGCCGATGACCAGCCAGTTTTTGAATATTGTCAAGAATTCGTCGCTGGCGACGGCGATTGCCTACCCGGATTTGGTTTCGGTCTTCACCGGCACCGCGCTGAACCAGACCGGGCGCGCGGTGGAGATTATCGGCATGACGATGGCGGTGTATCTCGCCATTAGCCTGTTGATTTCGCTGGCGATGAGCCTTTATAACCGCCGCATCAGGATTGTTGAACGATGAGTGATTTTTCGTATTTGCCCGACCGCCCGCCGCCTGCCTCGGAAATTGGCCTGTGGTGCTGGTTGCGCCGCAATTTGTTCGCCTCACCGCTGCACACGCTGCTGACCGTGCTCGCGCTCTATTTGCTCTACCGCATCATGCCGCCGCTTTTTAACTGGGCGCTGTGGCAGGCGGATTTTCGCGGCTCGACCGCCGCCGATTGCACCTCCGGCGGCGCCTGCTGGGTCTTTATCAAGGTGCGCTTGAGCCAATTCCTCTACGGCTTTTACCCGGAAAGCGAGCGCTGGCGCGTCTGGCTGCTCTTCCTCGGCATCACTCCGGCGACGTTTCTCGCGCTGTGGTGCTGCGACGGGCGCAAACGCCTGCTGGCGCTGCTGTTCGCGCTGTTCGTGCTGTTCGTGCTGCCGGTGCTGTCGTGGTATCTGCTGCGCGGCGGCGTCTTTGGCCTGCCGGAAGTGCGGCCAAATCTCTGGGGCGGGATGATGCTGACGCTGGTGGTCGCCTCCGCCGGGCTGGTGTTCTCGCTGCCGTTTGGCGTGTTGCTGGTGCTGGGGCGGACGTCCGATATGCCCTTTCTGCGCGGCGTCTGCGTCGCCTTCATCGAACTGTGGCGCGGCGTGCCGCTGGTGACGGTGCTCTTTATGGCAAACGTCATGCTGCCGCTCTTCCTGCCGCCATCCTGGCATATCGACAATCTGATGCGCGCGCTGATTGGCGTCGCCCTCTTTGCCTCGGCCTATATGGCAGAGGTGGTGCGCGGCGGTTTGCAGGCGATTCCGCGCGGCCAGTTTGAAGCGGCGGACAGCCTCGGCCTCGGCTACTGGGCGAAGATGCGCCTGGTCATCCTGCCGCAGGCGCTAACCACCGTCATCCCCGGCATTACCAACACCTTCGTCGGGCTGTTCAAGGATACGACGCTGGTTTCCATCATCGGCCTCTACGATTTCCTCGGCATCGTCCACTCCGCCGGACAAGACCCCGCCTGGCTCGGCCACGGCATGGAGGGTTACGCCTTCTGCGCCCTCGTTTACTTCGCGCTCTGCTACGGCATGAGCCACACCAGTTACCGCATCGAACGCCACTTCACCCCGGAGCGCGCATGACAGACGCCATCAACATCCGCCACCTCAACAAATGGTACGGCAAATACCACGCCCTGAAAGACATCAACCTCGACATCGCCAAGGGCGAGCGCCTCGTCATCTGCGGCCCGTCCGGTTCGGGCAAATCGACGCTCATCCGCTGCATCAACCGCCTGGAAAGCTATCAGGAAGGCGAAATCCGCCTTGACGGCGAGCTGTTAAACGGCAGCGTGCGGCAAACGCGCGACCTGCGGCGCAAAGTCGGCATGGTCTTCCAGCAGTTCAACCTCTTTCCGCACCTGACCATTCTGGAGAACCTCACCCTCGGCCCGGTATGGGTGAACCAGCAGCCGCGCGCGCAGGCAGAAGCGGTGGCGCGGCAATACCTGGAGCGCGTCGGCATCCGTGACCAGGCGGACAAATACCCCGGCCAGCTTTCCGGCGGACAACAGCAGCGCGTCGCCATCGCCCGCGCCCTCTGCATGGACTGCGAAGTGCTGCTGTTCGACGAACCCACCTCGGCGCTTGACCCGGAGATGATTAAAGAAGTGCTGGACGTGATGGTCGAACTCGCCGAACACAGCCAAATCACCATGTTGGTCGTCACCCACGAAATGGGCTTCGCCCGCACCGTCGCCGACCGCATCGTCTTCATGGACAAGGGCGAGATTCTGGA
>CAURAS010000048.1:0-8710 GCA_963522865.1 uncultured Cardiobacterium sp. | reverse complement strand
CGACGTTGAGCGAGAAGCCGATGATGGCGGTCGGCAGCGGGTCGAGGGTGATGCCGACCGCGGGCAGGCCGTAGAAGACGATCATCAGCTGTACCAGCATTGGCGTGCCGCGGATGGCGGAAACGTAGGCGTGGACGAGCGCGAGCAGCAGGCGGTGCGCGATGCCGGTCGCAGGGACAACCCGCACCAGCGCGACGAGCAGCGCAATGACCAGGCCGATGAGGAAGGAGACGACCGCCAGCGGGATGGAGTAGAGAATGGCGGCGATGAGCATCGGGCGGAAGGCGTTGCCGACCAGCGTGACCCGCGCCTCGCTCATGAAGGGCAGGCTGCCGATGAGGTCGCGCCAGCCGATGATGAAGACGCCCGCCGCCAGCAGGGCGACGGCGAGCGCGGCGATGATGCGGGTGCGGTTACTTGGCGTCGCGGACACTGACGTCGGCTCCGAAAAATTGTTCACTCAGGCGCTTCAGCGTGCCGTCCGCTTGCAGTTCCTTCAGCGCGGCGTCAATCGGCGCAATCGCCGCTTCATTTTCCTTGGCGACGATGAGGCCGCTCGGCTCCCACTCCGCGCGCGGCGCCTGCCAGGCGACTTTCAGCCCGGAATCCGGCGTGCGCTTCAGATAATCGAGCATGGAAAGCGAGTCGTGCAGGGTGAAATCGGCGCGCCCCTGCTGTACCAGGGTCAGCGCCTGCGGCAGGCTCTCCACCGGCACCAGCACCGCGCCTGCGGCTTCCGCGCGGTAGGCGTGGTTGCTGTTGAGCGTTTGTGCCGCCTTCAGCCCCTTGAGATCGGCGACGTCATGCACGCGGTCGTCGTCCTTGCGGGTCAGCACCATCGCGCCCGTCCAGCTGTAGGGAATCGCCCCGGCAAAGGCGGCGCGGCGCTCCGGCGTGCCCAGCGTCACCTGATTGGCGACCGCATCAAAACGCCCGGCCTTCAGCCCGGCGAGCATGCCGTCCCACAGCGTTTCCTGAAAATCGACGGTAACGCCGAGCTTCTCGGCAATGGCGCGGGTGACTTCGATGTCGTAACCGGTGAGTTTGCCGCTGTCGTCGTGATAATTGAAGGGCGGGTACGCGCCATCGGTGCCGACGACGATGGTGCCGTGGTTGTTAATGCGCGCCAAAAGCGACTCGGCAGCCTGGGCGGTGAAAGAAACCGCCGCGAGCGCGGCGAGAAGGAGGGGTTTGAGCATGGTGGGTTCCTTGGATGAAAGATGATGGGGCATTTACATACACTTGAGCGCTCATGGTGTATGTAAATGTTCGGGGCGTCACTGGCGCGCTTATTTCGCGCTCACATCCTCGCCAAAGAACTGTTCGCCGAGTTTCTTCAGTGTGCCGTCGGCGCGCAGTTCTTCGACCGCCGCGCTGATTTTGGCGAGCGCTTCGTCGTTGCCCTTGTTGGTGACAAAGCCGGAGCCAATTTTCTTGTCGGCATCGGCACGCCAGGCGATGCGCAGGCCAGAATCCGGCGTCTTCTTCATATAATCGAGCAGGGCGAGCGAATCATTGAACGTAAAATCGGCACGCTTCTGCTGCACCAAAACCAGCGCCTGCGCCAGCCCATCGACCGGCACAATCTCCGCACCCGCCGCTTTTGCCATCTCGCCGTAGTTGCTGGACAGCGTCTGCGCCGATTTCAGCCCTTTGACGTCGGCCAGCGCCTGAATGCGCGGGTCATCGGCGCGGCTGACCGCCATCGCTCCCGAAAAACTGTACTCGGCGGACTTGTCGAAGGTGGCGCGGCGCTCCGGCGTCGTCAGCCCGACCTGATTGGCGACCAAATCGAAACGCTCTGCCTTGAGCCCGGCGAGCATCGCATCCCACGCTGTTTCCTTGAAATCCACCTTGAAACCGAGCTTGTCGGCAACGGCGCGCGCGACTTCCACATCATAACCGGTGAGCTTGCCGCTCTCGTCGTGATAGGTGAACGGCGCATACGTGCCTTCCGTGCCGACTGTGACCGTGCCGTGCGCGTTGATGCGCTCTAAAAGCGACTCCGCCGCCTGTGCCTGCACGAAAACCAGCGCCAGCGCAGATACCAATAACTTTTTTAACATGAGCAAATCTCCAAAAGGAATAACAGGCCGCGCATTGTAGGCAGCGCAAACGGGGGCGACAAAGAGCGCTTTGTTCTGCGCTTATAACTTTTCGTTCTACCGCGGATGCTGCGGTTGGGCGGCTAAAATGAGGGCTCGCTGCCCTGCGGGAGCGTGGATTGAAACTGCCATTACGCTCGCGGACGAGGTGTTTTCAGAGCAAAGCAGCCAAGGATGGCTTTAACGGAATTACTCTTGCGCCCAGCGACAACGAACAGGCAGAGGGCGCGGCAAGTCCGTATAATCTTCGGCAAATCCACAGTAATCCACAACCATCCACAGCCGGAGAACCCCATGAAGCCCGCCTTCCTCACCCTTTTCCTCGCCGCGCCCGGCATCGCCCTCGCCCACAGCGGCATCCACTTCAACCACGGCGACTGGGAACTCGCCTGCGACAACACCGGCACCTGCCGCGCCGCCGGATACCAGCACGGCGAAGACCCGGCGCAGGCCATCACCGTCCTCCTCACCCGCGAAGCGGGCGCGGACAGCAGCGTCAGCGCGCGCGTTGCCCTGCCCGTGCGCGACGGCGGCTCCGCGCCCGAAGCCCTCAGCCTGCAACTGCAAATGGACGACGGCGCGGCGCAAACCCACGGCGACATCGCCCTCAAACCGGACAACAAAAACACCACCCGCTACGGCGACCTGGACGCGGCACAGACCGAAGCGCTGCTCGGCGCGCTCAAGGCAAAAAGCGCGCGCATCACCCTGAGCGTGGGCGACAAGGACTGGAAACTCTCGCCCCAAGGCTCCACGGCAGTCCTCCTGAAAATGGACGACTACCAGCAGCGCGTGGGCACGCCGAGCGCGCTCATCCGCCCCGGCAAGCGCGACAAGGCGGTGTTAGCGCCGCAAGCCGCGCCGGTCATCCGCGCCGCCGCCGTCCCCGCAACCGCCGCACAAACCCTGAACCCCGGCGACGCCGATTACGCCGTACTGCGGCAAAAACTCGCCGCCAAAGCCCAGGGCAAAGCCGAATGCAGCGCACTCGACGGCAACGCCATCACCGCCGCCATCACCCTCTACCCGCTCAACAGCAAACAACAACTGGCGGAAACCCCCTGCTGGATCGCCGCCTACAACACCGCCAACCTCTACGCCATCATCAGCGCCGACCGCAAAACCGTACAAGCGGTGGCGGGCGACCCCAACGACAGTCACCACTACCAAAACGGCGTCATCGAAGGCGGCCTGCTTGGGCGCGGCCTCGGCGACTGCGCCAACAAAACCCTGCACATCTGGGACGGCAAAACCTTCGTCCTCGCCTACGAAGGCGGCAGCGAACAATGCAAAGGCTTCCCCGGCGGCGCGTGGAAACTGCCGACCCGCGTCAGCAAAGTCGTCGAAGCCAAAGCCGCGCCATAACCATAAAACCACAAAAAACCCCATGAAAACCCTGCCCCTCCTCCTCGCCCTCGCTATTGCCTGCGCGCACGCAGACGCGCTCTTTACCGACCCCGTCGCCAGCAAAAACGGCCTCGCCTGGCTGAATACCGAAACCCGCGCCGCAACCACATTAACGCTCACCCGCAACCCCGACGGCGGCGACACCATTGCCGTTATCCCGGCCGGCGGCAGCATCACCGCGCTGCTGCGCGATGCTGACGGCCACGTCCTCGGCAAAACCCCCTTCGGCATCACCGGCTGGGCGCAGGCACAGGCGGGCGAAGACAGCGGCGAAACCTTCCCTGCCCTCGCGCTACGCCACGACGAACGTCTCGGCCTTGATCTTCACTATCACCCGGAACTCGGTAGCCCGCTGAACAAACACTATTACTACGACGAAATCGAGCCGGATACGCCTGCGCCCGGCCTGCCGCAGGAGAGTGCGCTGGATGATCGTCCGCCCGCCTACGAAATTTATGACCGCCTGCTTGATACGGCTTTTGTGCGGGGCGGCGCGCGCTATCATATGGATTGCACGGTCAGCCTGAGCGGTCAGCACTACTGCATTTTTCTGCCGGTGCGCGAGGGCAAAATCCGCCGCAACGGCGTCGCCGCCCTGCCCGGCCAAACCTTCTACCTCCCCGGCAACGGCCACATCTACAGCGACGTGGACGACAGCGGCGTGCGCTACTACCGTCTGCGACAAAAATGGGCGCTGGAAAACGGCGAAATGCGCGAAATCGAACAGCCTTACCACTACCTCGGTCTCGCCAGCCACTACCGCGGCATCCTCAAGGCGGACGACGGCACGCACGACAGCAAAACCCCGCTGCGCCTGCTCGACCGGGTGGACGGCAAAAAAACCGTGGCAAAAATCGCGGCCGGCGATGCGGTGCACATCCTCCTTGCCGACCCGCACCAGCCTTGCGCCAAAGAAGCACAACTGGCGGACGGCAGCATTTGCACCGACCTGTGGCTGCTCATCCAGAGCAAGGACGGCAAAACCGGCTGGGTGAAAATCAACTACCAGCGCGACACCCCGGACTTTGAAGGGCTGCACGGTCTGGCGGGGTGAGCGCGCCGTTATATAGTGGAATAAACCACAGATAACCTGGCGTTTGTGCAAAACGCTCCCTCTCTCGCGGGGTGAAGCCCGCAACGGGCGGGCACCCATGCAAAATGCGTCCGCATTTGCTGCCCCCACCCTAACCCTCCCCCACGGGGGAGGGAACATATCGACGGCTTGCCTGGTTTCCGTCCACTACGCGGATACGCTACACAGGGATGTTTCAAATTTATTCGACGTATACATACACCTGAGCGCTCGATGTGTATGTAAACCACAAATAGCCCTCTCGCAGGAGATGCGACGACAACCGCTGCCGAAACTTTCGCCAATCTGCTCCCTCCCTCGTGGGGGAGGGGCAGGGTTTTCCCACGAAAAAGCAGATGCCTTTTTCGTGGGAGTCCGGGGTGGGGTTGGCTGGCAAACCTCGTTATCGAAGGTAGCCCTACCCTCTCCACGCTTTTACATACACCTGAGCGCTCGTGGTGTATGTATAGCTATCCCAATATAGCGATACTCCTAAAGCCTCATACGGCGTCCCGCCTTCGGTGGCGCGCCATAAAAAAGCCACGGCGAACCGTGGCAATCCTGTCAACTCATCAAGGAATCCTTATTCTTGGCTTGCCTCATAGGCATCTAGCACGCGCGCTGAATAAACCATTGCCGCACCGGCATTCATCGCCACGGCAACGCCCAGGGCGCCGGCAATTTCTTCGCGCGTGCAGCCTGCTTTAATCGCGGCATCTACATGCACGGTAATACAGCCATCGCAATGTGTCGTAACGGCCACGGCGAGCGCAATTAATTCGCGCGTTTTCAAATCCAGCGGGCTTTCTTCTCCCGCCTGGCTTAAGGCCTGATAGCCCTGCAAGGTTTTCGGCTGCAATTTGCCAAAAGCGCCAATGCGGTTTTTTAATTTCAGGCGGTAATTCTTCCAGTCCAGCATGGTGTACTCCAGATTTAATGAAAGCGTGCATTTTAGCGCGGGCAGTTTGTCGTGTCATCGCAAGAAATTGCTGTGTCGTCCTATCCTCCTATTGCATGCGCCTTGTTGTTGCACGGCGTGCTGTTGCAACGCGAAACGCCCTACCCGCAGGAAATATACATACACCTCGAGCGCCCAGGTGTATGTAAACCAGATACGTAGTGCGGGGCATGCGTAACCATCCGCCCACGTGGGAGAGGATTGCGCATCTCCCGTTATGCTTGTGCTGTCCATGCGCCAGAATGCGTGCCGTCCTTATGAACTTGTCCCTGCTGCAAAGGGGTTTCCATAAAAAATGCCGACGATTGTCGGCATTTTTTTATCGGTGATGCGCGCGTTGGATGCGCGGCGGGGGGGGGGCGCAGGCGGGTTCAGGTCATGTTCGCTGCCGCCTCCGCCCGCTCCTCCAGCGCGCTTTCTTTGACGATGCACATCGGTTTGCCGCTGACCGGACAGGTGTACGGCGCGGCGTTCACCGCAAAGACGTCGGCGAGCAGCGCCGGGGTCAGTACCTCCGCCGGGCTGCCTTCGGCGACGAGTTGTCCCGCTTTGAGCACGATGAGGTGGTCGCAGTAGCGCGCCGCCTGGTTGAGGTCGTGCAGCACGGTGATGACGGTCGTCCCTTTTTCCTGCTGGGCGCGCATCATGTCCATCAGCGCGATTTGGTGGTTGAGGTCGAGGTAGGTGGTCGGCTCATCCAGCAGCAGGTACGGCGTTTCCTGGGCGAGGGTCATCGCAAGAAAGGCGCGCTGTTGTTGGCCGCCGGAGAGTTCGTCCACTCGTTTGTCGGCGAGGGTATCGGTGTGCGTCGCCGCCATTACCCGCTCAACAATGGCGAGGTCGGCTTTGCCGAGCCGTCCCCAGAGGTTGAGGTAGGGGCTTCTGCCGTAGCCGACGAGGGTGCGCACGCTGATGCCTTCCGGCACCATGTGGTGCTGCGGCAGGAGCGAGAGGCGGCGCGCGAAGCGGCGCGGGCTCATGCGGTAGATGGGTTCGTCGTCGAGGGTGATGTCGCCGCTTTGCGGCGGCAGCAGGCGGGCGAGGGTTTTCAGCAGGGTGGATTTGCCGCAGCCGTTCGGGCCGAGCAGGGCGGTGATTTTGCCGGTGGGCAGGGTGGCGCTGATGCCGTGCAGGATTTTGTTGTCGCCGTAGCCGTTGTGCAGGTTATGGATGTGTAGTGCCATTAGAGTTTCCGTCGGAGCAGGTAGAAGAAGTAGGGCGCGCCGATGAGGGCGGTGAAGATGCCCGCCGGGAGTTCGAGCGGCGGTTTGATGCTGCGCACGGCGATGTCGCTCACTTGCAGGATGAGCGCGCCGGTGAGCAGCGCGGCGGGCAGGAGGACGATGTGGCGGCCGCCGACGAGTTTGCGCGCAAGGTGCGGCGCGACGAGGCCGAGGAAGGTGATGGGCCCTGCGACGGAGACGGCGATGGCGGCGAGGATGACCGCCAGCGCCAGGAGCAGGTTGCGCTGTTTTTGTACGCTGACGCCGAGGGTCGCCGCTTTGGCGTCGCCGAGGGTGAGCAGGTCGAAGGTTTTGCTGGCGAACAAGGCAAGCGGCAGCAGCAGGGTGAGCAGGGGAACGGCGATTTCGACGAAGACCCAGGAGCGGTTCCAGAGGCTGCCGGTAAGCCAGACCATCGCGGTGTTGAGGTTCTGCGGCCAGGTGAGCAGCAGGTAGTCGGCAAGGGCGGCATAGAGCGCGGAGAGGGCGACGCCGATGAGCGCCATTTGCAGCGGTCCGGTGTTTTTGCGAGTGATGGCGAGCAGGATGGCGAAGGATGCGGCCGCGCCGAGGCAGGCGGCGAGTGGCAGCGCCCACAGCGGCAGGTTACTGATGAAGGTCAGGGTGAGGACGGCGGCGAGGCTCGCGCCGTGGTTGATGCCGAGGATGTCGGGCGAGGCGAGCGGGTTGTGGATGATGCCCTGGATGATGGTGCCGGAGAGTGCCAGCGCCGCGCCGATGTAGATGGCGAGGATGGCGCGCGGCAGGCGGTATTGCCAGATGTCGAAGTCACGCGCGAGGAAGCCGTGCCAGATTTCGGCGGGCGTCAGGGTTTTGGTGCCGAAGGCGAGCGCGGCGTAGAAGGCGAGGATGACGAGCGCGCCGAGGATGAGGAGTTGACGTTTGGGGTGGTTCATGTGTCGCTCCGGCGTTTGGCGAGCAGGACGAAGCAGGGCGCACCGATGATGGCGAGCACTGCACCGGCGGGCAGTTGCGCCGGGTGGGCGAGGTGGATGGCCAGCACGTCGGCGGCACTCAGCAGCAGCGCGCCGAGCAGGGCGCTCATCGGCACGGCGAGGCGCAAGTCGTAGCCAATCCAGAATTTGGCCAGATGCGGCACCAGCAGGCCGATAAAGGCGATGGGGCCGGTGATGGCGACACTCGCGCCGACCCAGAGGAGGACGATGACGTTCACCATGCCGCGCAGTTGGCGCACGGAAAGGCCGAGCGACTGCGCCGCGTCGTCGGAAAGGCGGAGCAGGTTCAGCTTCGGCATCAGCCAGAGCAGCGGCAGGATGGGCAACAGCACCCACGGCCAGAACTGGTGCAGTTGCGCCCAGGTGATGTTGCTCAGACTGCCCGCCAGCCAGCGCATGACGCTGCTTGCCTGCGTCTCATCGAGCAGGAGCGAGGCGCGGCCGAGGGCGACGCAAAAGGCGCTGACGGCAATCCCGGCGAGAATCAGGCGGTTTTGCTGCAAACGGCCGCCGCTGTAGCTGATATACATCACCAGCGACCACGACAGCGCCCCGCCGATAGCGGCCGCGGCAGAAAGACGGGTGCCGCGCAGAAAATGCTGCACCGCCGCGGCAGAAACCCAATCCGTCGCCGGACGCCGCAGAAAAACAACAAGCGCGACCAGCCCGGCGCACAAACACAGCGCGGCAATGGCGAGCGCGACCGGGCTGCGTTCATGCGCGCGCCAACTGTTCCAGGCGAAAAACAGACCGAGCGCGGCGAGAGCGGCGGCAACCGCCAGCGTCGTGCCATTGACCAGCGCCGGCGTCACATTGAGCGCAAAATCGCCCGCCGCCGAAGACGTCAAAAACACGCCGGTGAGAATAATGCCGAGCCCGGCGCCCGCGTTAATCGAAAGCAGCGACGGCGAGGCGAGCGGATTGCGCGTCATCGTCTGCAAAAGCAGCCCGCTGACCGCCAACACCGC
>CAURAS010000047.1:0-8721 GCA_963522865.1 uncultured Cardiobacterium sp. | reverse complement strand
GGTGAAAAAATCAGGGAAAATTTCAGTCATGAGTTGCTCCGGTTGAAAAGAAGGCACATACACCTGAGCGCTCGATGTGTATGTATATTTGCGTCTACGGCGGCAATAAAAAAGGATGCCTGAAGGCATCCTTTTTTACGCGTTACAAGCGCTTTACGGTTTGCAGGCGAAGGCGACTGGCTTGCCGTTGTGATCAAAGGAAAGCACTTCGGCTCTGGCAAGGTTGTTGCCGTCGGTTTTGACGAGGTGCAACATACCTGCATCTGAACTGAAGATCATGTTCCTGCCTTCGCTCGCGCCTTCATCCAGTGGCATGCGCAGGGTTTTCTTGCCCTGGCGTACGACGGCGATCGGGGTTGGCGTATCAATATCGAGGTATTCCACGCGCAGTTTTTTGCCATTCTGGCACTGGTAGTTGCGTGTTTTGCCTTTACCACTTTTGGCAGCGGGCGCCGGAGTAGTGTTTGTCATGTCTTCCGCCGGGTCAGGGTTGGCTTTTACCGGCAGGCGACGCGGTGCGTTTTCTACAGCAGAATTAATAGGCAGAGCGGCTGCCGCTGCGGACTTTTTTACCGGCATCGGCTCGCCTCCTGCGGGCATCATCGGCGCAGGTGCCGGAGCGGGCATGGGGCGTGCCTGTACCGGAACGGGAGCCGAACGCGGGGCGACCGGCACCGGTGCGGCAGCAGGGTAGGCTGCGGCGGGAACGGGCATTGGCTGTGATGCACCACCTGCGCCACCGTCAAGGTAGATGGTCACGTTGTAGGGGCGCGCTTTTTTGCTGTGTGCAGCGTTTTTGTGGTTCTGCACGATGCGCACTTCGTAGTCGCCGCTGTAGGGCAGGGTGTGTACCGCGCCGAACCGCATGCCCATTTCCGGGTTGAACAGCGCGAATTCCATCGCAAAGTTCTTGCTGTTTGGCACCATGCGGATGGACTGCCCGGCGGCACCGCTGAAATGATAGGCAGCGATGCCAAGGCCACGAATCGCGCCGGAAATGTGCGCCTGACCGTTGTTGAAGTTAAGCGGGCGGACGTTGATGCGGCTGCGTGCAGCGGCAGCGTTCGGTGGCATGACCGGTGTGCCCGGTGGCACGACGCGCAGTTGTCCCTGATTGCGAATGGCGGGGACGGTTTGGTTGCCACCCACGCGATAGGTTTCGGTGTAGGTGGTACGTTGGGCGATGGCCTGCGTTGCCGCGATGGCCAGCAGTAGAGCTAACGTTTTTTTCATGGGTTGAACACTCCTGTGCGAATTGCAAGATTGCGGTAATGTAACATACTTGTTCATCTTTTGTTGGCTAAAAATGACTTTTTTGCCATGTTTTGTGTAATGTTTTTATTTAACAGCGCATTATGCAGCGTCCGCCTACGAGCGGTTATGATGCGCGCTTTGCAAAGATTGAGGATTCGATGATGAATGCAGTGGAAAATGGCGTGACGGCGGTGTCGCGTCTGATGCAACTGATTGCACCGGTGCCGGAGTGGCTGGAGGACGATGCGGTGCTGGAAGCGGTGCAAGAAGCCTATGACCACGACTTGCCGCTGATGTGGGCGGTTTATCACCTCGGCAAACACGAAGCGGTGTTCGCGGCGGAGTGGACGGACGTGTTCACACTGGTTGAGCAGTTACGCGCGGTGGCGGCGAACTGGCAGGCGGATTTGCTCTTTGGCGTGCAGGAGGCGGAAGACGAAGCGCTGATTTTCGATTGCGACCCGCAGACGCTGCTACGAGCGGCAGCGCAGGAATTGCGCGGTTATGGTCTCGCGCTGTGGCGTTGGCAGGGCGACAATCCTGATTTGTGTCTCGGCTTTATCTGCCGCGAGGAAGACGCGGATTTGCTGCGGGCATGCGCGACGGCGCTGGAGGCACGGGTAGTGGCAGTCATGGATGAAGATTGGCCAGGCGGGGAATAGTCGCATGAGCTGTTTACATACACATTGAGCGCTCAGATGTATGTAAATTGCCGCTCAACCCGGCTTGCCGTCAATCCTTGGCGAGAACCAGATGCGGGTGTAGCCGTGCAGCAGCAGGCAGAAGGCGACCATCCACAACACTTGCGCCGCGCCAATCCACAGCAGGAACTGCGCCGGTGCGGCGAGCGGCAGCAGGATGCGGCAGATGAAGCCGAGGCAGAGCAGATAGAGCGCGAGAATGAGCAGGCGCGGCGGTTCGTGAATATTGCGGCCGGAGTGACCGAGGCTGACCCGTCCCATCATCGAGAGCGTCAAGAGGCCGATGCCGGAGAGGGCGAGGGCGTGCATCGCCAGGGTGTCGCTGACTTGCGACCAGAACAGTTGACTGCCGTAGAGCAAGAAGCCGAAGACCATGCCGGCGAGCGCGAGGTGCATGCTCCACAGCAGCGGGCGGCGCCAGATGCCGGGGGTGTACCAACCGGCGAGACGCCAGCCGTTGCAGGCGGCGGTGGCGAGGGCGAAGATGGCGGCGGCAGCCGTCCACGGGGTAAATACTTTTAATATGAAGAAGGCGGTGAAGGTGATGAGGCAGGCGCGGTCAAGCAGGGCGCTGTTTTTCGCGGTGAAGGGGTAGCCGACGCCGCGTTCGGTAAAGAAGGGCGTGACCCGCCGCCCGATGGTGAGGACGATGGCGAGGATGGTGAAGACGCCGAGGTAGAGGCTCCAGCGGATGCCGTGGGTAAAGCCAAGCAGGCCGCTGATGAAGAGGATTTGGCCGCTGGCGAGCAATCCCATTTTTGAGACCAGCCCCATTTGCCGCCATTGTTTGACGGCGACGACGCGCGTGGCGACGGCGTACAGTCCACCGAGGGCGAAGACGAGGTCAAAGCCCGCGGCGATGAGGTGCAATGATGGTGCGAAGGCGAAGAGCAGGCGCGCGGCAAACCACGGCAGCCAGTAGAAAAAGAGCGGCCAGCCATGCGGCATCGGCACGCCGGTCCAGTTCTGCACGGCGGTGAAGAGGAAGCCGGTAACGACGGCGGCGGCGTAGCCGTAGATCATTTCGTGGCCGTGCCACCACTGTGCGACCAGTGCGCCGACGGTGGGCTGATGGTTTTGGTAGAGCAGCAGCCAGGCGAGCATGGTCAGCACGGCGAAGGCGGAGGCGGTGAAGAAGAAGAGGCGAAAACCCAGGTTGAGTATCGCGGGGTAGCGGGTCATTGGTTTATTCCTTGAGGTCATGGAAGTCGTGTGTCATGGGGCTGAAGTGGCTTTGGTCGTCGCAGGGTTTACATACACGATGAGCGCTTAGGTGTATGTAAACGCCGAACGGCTCCCTCCCCCGTGGGGGAGGGCAGGGGTGGGGTTAGTCTGCATACCGCCGATGCAAAAACACCCCATGCGCCGCTCCCTCGCAGGGCGGAACGCGCAGCGGGGAAGGTCTGGCGTAAGGTTACGGGCAGTACGCCTGCTATCTCTGCTAACCCCATTTACATACACCTTGAGCGCTCAGGTGTCTGTAAATGGCGGCCGGATGCGTCGGCAAGCAGCGCTGAATCGTTGCCCACAGCATAGCACCGCCCGCGCCCGCCGCCGATGATAGAAATCAATCATCATGCGGCGTGGCAGGCACGGAAAATTTAATCCACATTAAGCAAAACAAATCCGTATCTTTTGCTAAAATTTGCACCCTTTTCAATCCACAAGAGAACCTCACCATGTTCAGAAAAACCCTGCTTGCCGCCATGATTGGCGCCATTTCCCTCGCCCACGCCGACCGCTGGAACGCGGAAACCCTCGCCACCGCCCGCAATCAGGCGGAAGCGGAGATTAACCAATTCCTGCGCGACGGCAGCGGCCCGGTCGCCAAATTCGCCAATGCCGACATCCGCACCTGGCGCGAGCAGGCCAAATTCGCCAAGAGCAAAAAAGGCGAGGCGCGCGACTTCGCCTATTTACAAAACGGCGGCGAACTGCTGGCAAAAATCGCTGCCAACGCGCCATATGGCGAGAAAATCCGCTTTCTCGCGCTGCTCGCTTCCGCACCGAGCATCCGCAATTCCATGAGCGCCTATCTGGGCGACAACCTTGCGCTTTACGAAGCCATCATGCAGGATGACCGCGAAAACATCCCCTTTGCCTTCGCCGCACTCGGCAAAATCCAGCCTGATCTGGACGAACAGCAGCAGCAAACCTACCGCGAACTGCGCCAGCGCTTTGGCTTTAACCTCGATAACGTCCGCGTGGACAACGAACAGGACAAACCGAGCATCTGCGTCGAATTTAGCGACACCGTCCTCGCCGAACCGCTGCAAGACTGGCGCAAACGCATCACCATCACCCCCGCCGCCGAAGGCGAAGCGCGCTACAGCGGCGACAAAATCTGCTACACCGGCGTCTGGCAGCGTGAATACAAAATCAGCATTGACCCGAAACTCGCCGCACAAAACCGCCTCGAACTGGGGCAGGTGGAAGAACGCAACATCGACACCGGCGACCGCGAGCCGATGGTGCGCTTCGCCACCCGCGGCAAAACCCTGGTACTCGACCCCGATGCGGCACTGACCATCGAAAGCAGCAACGTGGACAGCGTCGAACTCGAACTGTGGCAAATCCCCGGCAACAACCTCGCCGGTGACGCGCATGAGGCCATTGACAACCCCGAATACTTCAACGCCTACGACCTTGACAACAACGCCAGCAAAATCTGGACGGGCAGCTTTGAGCCGGAAAAAAGCGAGCGCAACAGCATCGTGCAAAGTCGCGTCGCCTTCGCCGAAATGGCGGGCAAAGACGTGCGCAGCGGCGTGTACGTCCTCACCGTGCGCGGCAAAGACCGCTACGACCGCGCGCTGATGGGCTTCACCGTTACCGACCAGGGGCTGACCGCCTACCAAACCCCGGATGGCCTGCTCGCCGAACTGCGCGATCTGCGCAACAACCAGCCCATCGCCGGCCAAACCGTCACCCTCTACGCCAAAAACAACCGCATCCTCGGCGAAGCACAGACCGACGCCCAAGGCATAGCCCGCTTCAGCGCCGCACAAACCGGCGGCAAAGATGCCGACGCCCCCGGCCACATCATCAGCCAGCACGACGGCCACCTCGCCTACCTGCGCGTTGCCGGGCAGGAGATCGACCTCTCCGACAAAGGCCTCTCCGGCGACGCCGACAACGACCGCACCCTCACCCACTGGAGCTGGCACGACCGCGGCGTTTACCGTCCGAACGACACCATCAACGCCCTGTGGCTATTCAAAACCCCCGAAGGCAAAGCCTACAGCGACAGCCCGCTCTGGCTGGAAATCCGCCGCCCGGACGACGCGCTCGTCCACAGCGAACTCCTCAAAGCCGACGACAGCGGCGCCTACCGCTACAGCGCCGACATCCCCGCCAACGCCCGCCTCGGCAACTGGAACATCCGCCTGAGCCTCGGCAAAGACGGCGCCCGCCTCGTTGACGAAACCTACCGCGTCGAAAGCATCGTGCCGCGCCAAATCGAGAGCAAACTCACCATCAAAAGCGAAGGCGATAACAAAGCCAGCCTTGACCTTGCCGCCGACTGGCTCTACGGCGCGCCCGCAGCCGACCTCCTGAACGACGGCGTCTGGCGCATCACCCAAGGCGACTTGGCCAAAACCTACCCGGCGTGGACAGGCTGGCAAATCGGCCGCCACGACGAAACCGTCGCCGCCTACGACCAACAACGCATCGCCGCCGCCAACACCGACGCCGACGGCAAACGCCACATCGACATCACCCTCGACCGCCCCTTTGACACCCGGCCGCAAGCCCTCTGGGCGATGAGCACCCTCACCGCGCCGGACGGCAGCTCCATCGCCGCCGAAGCAGAAACCCTGCTGCCGCGCAGCGCCCCCTACATCGCCCTAAAAGCCGGCGACAACAGCGCACAAATCGCCCTCATCAACGACCAGGGCGAACAACAAAGCGACAACCTCAAATGGACCCTCTACCGCCTCGACCGCGACTGGTACTGGTACTACGACGAAGGCGACTGGCGCTACCAAAAAAACGACGCCCGCCACGAAATCAAAACCGGCAGCATCGCGACCGACGGCAAAACCCCGGCAACCCTCGAGCTGCCGCTGGATAACGGCCTCTACGTTCTCGAAGTACAAGGCAAAGACGCCGCCAGCGCCGCCAGCCTCGAAATCGCACGAGGCTGGTACGGCGACCCCAGCAACAACAGCCCGTCCACCATCACCCTGGCCACCGACCACCCGACCTACAAAAACGGCGACACCGTCACCCTCAACCTCGAAGCCCCCTTTGACGGCGCCGCCAGCGTCAAAATCGCCAGCCGCGACGCCATCATCGAAAACCACAACGTCGTCCTCAAAAACGGCAAAGCCCAACTACAAATCCCGTGGCAAGCCGACTGGGAACAAGGCATCTGGCTGCTCGCCAACGCCTGGAACGAAAAAAGCGACGACCACAACCGCCGCGCCGTCGGCCTACAATGGCTCGGCGCCGACCTCGCGCACCGCCGCCTCGAACCGCAAATCACCGTCCCCGCCAACCCGCAGCCCGAACAACCGCTCACCGTGGGCATCCACGTACCAGAAGCGGGCGAAAACACCTGGGTGAACATCGCCGTAGTCGATGACGGCCTCTACCAACTCGCCGCCGAAAGCTTCCACAACCCGCTGGACGCCTTCTACGGCAAAAAACAACTGAACATCAGCCTCTACGACACCTTCGGCAACATCATCCGCCAAACCAACGCCCGCCTTGCCGCCCTGCGCAGCGGTGCCGGAGGCGACGAAAGCGCGAGCGAACGCGCCGCCTTGGCCGCATTGCCCGACCTCGACCTCACACTCATCGCCAACTGGAGCGGACCGCTCAAACTCGACGCCGACGGCAACCTCCAATACACCGTGCCGCTGCCGCACTACAACGGCCGCCTGCGCATCATGACCGCCGCCTGGAACGCTGACAAAACCGGTGCGAGCGAACAAACCGCCACCGTCAAAGCGCCCGTCGTCGCCGAACTGCAAAGCCCGCGCTACCTCAGCCAGGACGACAGCGGCGTCATCACCCTGCGCCTGCACAACACCACCGACAAAGCGCAGAACCTCAACCTCAAACTCGAGACCGACGGCCTCGAACTCGCGGGCGAACCCATCCCGGAAAGCACCCTCGCGCCCGACCAAGTCGCCACCCTGCGCTACCCCTACCGCAGCAACAAAACAGGCGACGCGCACATCAAAATCACCATCAGCGGCGACTACAACCAGACCTTAGAACGCCGCATCCCGGTACGTGCGCCGACCCTGCCGCAAGTGCGTAACCAATACCAACGCCTGGAAGCCGGGGCGACACACGAATACACCGACCTCGCCGACGCCCGCCTGAGCCTGAGCAGCGGTATCCCCTACAACGCCGAACCCTACCAAAAACAACTCGCTGACTACCCGCTCGGCTGCAGCGAACAAACCACCGGCAAACTGTGGGGACTCATCGGCGCGGCGACCCCTGACCGCGACAGCATCCGCGCTGCCGAAAACCGCTTGGCCAACCTCGCCGCCTACGACGGCAGCTACAGCCTCTGGGGCAACGGCAGCGCCGACCAATGGCTGACCGCCTACGTTGGCGAAGCACTGATCGAACTGCAAAAACACGACCAGCTGCTCAACCCCTCACAACTCAGCCGCCTGCTGAAAAACCTGCGCGAAAACACCGACGGCAGCTACAACGCCGAACGCGCGCACAGCGACAGCTACACCTACTACACCCTGGCCTATGCGGGCGAACCCGTGCGTGGCAACCTCCTGCGCTACCACCGCGAAGCCGGCGACAAACTCGACCGCAACGACAGCCTCGACATCGCCGCCGCCCTCGCGCTGCTCGGCGAATACCAGGCCGCGAGCGAACGCCTTGCCACCGTCGCTGCCGTCGAAAACAGCAACAGCTACCCGTACAGCAGCACGACCAGCCTCGCCGCGCACAACCTCGTCCGCCTCAAACAACTGGAAACCCTGTGGCAAAACGTCAAAAACGACCCGCAGAACACCGGAGACACCCTGGCCAAACTCTACGACGAACAGCGCGAAGCCCTGGCACAAGCCCTCTCGCACGACCGCTACCTGAGCACCCAAGAACTCGCCTGGCTGGTGCGCCTGGCGACCGTCGCGCCCAAACTCGCCGCTGACACCGCCATCGAAATCAACGGCAAAGCTGCGACCCTAGCCGACCTCGAAAAAGCCCCGCATAACGGCAAAGTGCGCATCACCAACCCCGGCAAACAACCGCTGTGGCTGAGTGTGCGCGACCTGCATGCCCCGGCAGCAACAGAAGCGAGCAGCGAAGGCTGGGAAATCACCCTGCGCTACGAAAACGCGGACGGCACCGTGCTAGACCCGGCCAAACTGCCGAACAACACCGACATCCGCATCACCGCGACCTTCACGCCCAAACTCGACCGCGAAACCAGCCAAAGCGACCTGCTGTACACCTACCCGCTGCCGGCCGGCATCACCCTGAGCGCGCTGCGCGACGACAACAGCGTCATGGAGCCGGGCGACGACGACGAAGACCGCGTGAACTACCAATACCGGGAAAACCGCGACGACCGCCACATCGCCGCCTTCACCCTGAACGGCGCGCCCAAGGCGTTCAGCTACACCATCCATGGACGCACCACCCGCGCGGGCACCTGGCACGCACCGGGCGCATCCATCGAAAACATGTACCACCCGGAAGAACACGCGCGCCAAGCCGCACAACAAATCGTCGTGCAATAAACTGCGTGAACCAGCAAAAAACCGCCCTCCGGGGCGGTTTT
>CAURAS010000046.1:0-8721 GCA_963522865.1 uncultured Cardiobacterium sp. | reverse complement strand
CGCGCAACCCCTTTTTCATCAATCTTTCAGCTTTCTTTGTTACTAGCTGTTTTTGATTGGATTATTTTTATCACCCGGAACTCAAGTCTTCGGTTTCGCCTGGAGAATCTGCCACAGACTGAGTTTCTGGCGGACGTCGCCTTGCAGATAGTGCTGGATTTCTGCGTCTTGTAGCTTGTCGGCAAAGTTCATTTGTAGGACGCGGTAGCTGTCTTGCGACAATTGCTGTTCGCCCAGTTCGCGGTAGGCGCGGGTCATCAGCGCCAGTGCGTAAGGCGTACTCGGCGTTTGTTCGTATTGTTCCAGTACACCTTTGGCGCGGTTGACCGCCGCGATGTACGCGCCTTTGCGCATGTAGTAGTCAGCGATTTCCAGTTCGTGCTGACCGAGCAGGTTTTTGATGAACAGCATGCGGAAGCGCGCGTCTTCGGCGTATTCGCTTTGCGGGAAGCGGCGCACCAGTTCGTCAAAGTGATTAAATGCCTGTTTGAGCGGTTGCGGGTCGGTCTGCGCCATGTTGATTGGGTTCAAGCGGTCAAAGATGCTGACGTCTTTTTCGTAGGCAAATACGCCACGCATGTAGTAGGCGTAGTCAATATAAGGATGCTGCGGATAGGTGCGGATGAAGTTTTCTATTTCCGCCTGCGCTTTTTCGGTTTCACCGTCGCGGTAGTAGGCGTAGGCGAGGTCAAGCGTGGCCTGTTGCGCGACGCGGCCAAAGGGGTAGCGGGCAAGCAGTTTGGTATAATATTTACTGGCACTACCATAAGCGCCGTCATTCATTTGGGCTTTGGCTGTTTGGTAAAGTTTCTCAGCGCTCCAATTGACTGTTTCGTCTTGCTCCAACGATGAACAGGCGATGAGGCCGCCCATCAGTCCCAGCCCGAGAATTATTTTTTGCATGCGCTGCATGTGCTCGCTCCAATAGTTTGAAAAATACACATTATAGATGATGACCGCAGAACATCAGACGCTTTCTTGTGTTGCCGACGACGCCGTACGCGGTTGGCGACTGGATCAATTCCTCGCCCGCATCGCCCCGGATTTTTCGCGCAGCCGCTGGCAGACGAGTATCAAGGCGGGGCTGGTACGGCTCAACGGCAACATCGCTCGCGCCAAGGATCAGGTGTTTCCCGGCGACCATGTCAGCGCGCAGATTGCGGTCGAGACGGAAAACGACGCCCAGTCGCAGGACATCCCGCTCACTATCGTCCACGCCGACACCGATATTATCGTCATTGATAAACCCGCCGGGCTGGTCGTGCATCCCGCCGCGGGTAACCCGGACGGCACGCTGTTAAACGCCCTCCTGCATCATTTCCCGGAAACCGCGCAACTGCCGCGCGGCGGCATCGTTCACCGCCTGGATAAAGACACCAGCGGCCTGCTCGTCGTCGCCCGCAACTTGCGCGCGCACGCCCATCTCGTCCGCCAACTGCAAGAGCGCACGATGGGCCGCACTTACCTCGCCCTCGTGCACCGCTACGTGACCGCTGGTGACACCATCGACCAGCCACTCGGCCGCCACCCGCGCGACCGCCTGAAAATGGCGATTCGCCCCGATGGCAAACCCGCCGTTACCCATTACCGCATCGAAGAACGCTTTGGCGACGCCGCGACCCTGCTGCGCGTCTCGCTGGAAACCGGCCGCACCCACCAAATCCGTGTGCACATGGCTGCGCAGCACTACCCGCTCGTCGGCGACCCGCTGTACGGGCTCGCCACCCCGCCCGGCAAAGGCATCCCGGCAGAAATCCGGCAAACGCTGCTCGCCTTCCCGCGCCAAGCGCTGCACGCGACCGCGCTTACCCTGCTCCATCCCGCCGACGACGCAGAAATCACTTTCACCAGCCCGCTGCCTGCCGACTTGCAAACTTTGCTCGCTGCACTGCGTACGCTTCCTACATAAAATAAGCAGATGGGTTCGTTATACATACACCTGAGCGCTCGAGGTGTATGTCGCGAATTGTCAAACCAAGCGCAAGGTTTATCCAAAATATACTTCATAAAGTGTTCTTCACTGCAAACACTTGCGTGGACGGTTGTTCAATTTACTCACCACTTTCTCCATGTACTCATCAGAAAATTGCGCAATATCCTGATGTTTCAGGAAAACTCCCGTAATAAGCCGTTGGTGTTCTCGTTCGTCCCACGCTCCCACGGCTGGTACGGGGACGGAAAGCAGAATTCTGCTCCCAACGCATCCGTCACCGTCGCATGCCGCGCAAATGCTTTGCCACGGTGGCGCAGCCTTCTGCTTGCCGCTTTTCACCCAGTCGGGCGTGAATGGCACGGTAGATGGTCGCGTAACTGATGGAATATCCACCGTTTTCGTGAAGCAAGCGGTACTGAATCTGCTCTGGCGACCAACAACACTGCAAGAACAGGCGTTTGACCCACGCGTTGAGCTCCGGGTCGTCGAGCTTGTGCGGACGGCGGCAGGCCTTGCGCCGGTTTTCGTAGTTTCCCTGCGCCTGGTTTGGGTCGTAAAGCCTTGCGGCCACCGTTGCGACTGATTTCCCGCGAAATGGAGGACTCGCTCAATGGGGGTAAATGGGGATAGGCGTTCATTTGAATGTATTGCAGTATCGCTTATGAGTGCCTTTTGTGTATCTTGCACTTGCATTGTAAATTCGCGATATACAGGATGAGCGCTTAGGTGTATGTATATTGCAGACCGCAGCACGACATCATCGCAAACAGGGTTATTGCGAAGCATCCCGCGTTTTTTCCGGTGGACAAGGTTTTATCCAGGATATGTGATCACGATAATCGTGAATAAACCCCAAGCCGATCAAGGCAACCAGCGCGCAAATAATTCCAATCGGCCAGTAGCCGCTGCCAAAAGATACAAAAGATAAATAGCCCATAACGAGCATGAGTAATACGCCTATCCAAGACCAGCGGCCGCGACTTGCGTGTTCATCCTGCCATTCTTCATAAAGACTGGCAGCGCGAGCATTCAAGCCGGACAAATCTTCCTGCGTCAATTTTCCTTGGCCGTGGCGTTTCGCCAGAGTGGCAATCACGCCGCTAAAATGGTGAATGGTGTAATAGTGCGTTCCCTTGCCATTTTCTGAAGGCTCACTGCCGGTGCTTTGTGCATATTTCAGGCGGAGCAATGCATTAGCGCCTGTCTTTTGCGCGAAGGCAATCGTTGCTTCCCTGGCATCATCTGGAGAAGACGCAGATGAGGCAAAAACTATCCATGCGCCGCTTTCCATAATTTCCCAACCTTTAATATGGTCATTGCGTGAAGTCATAAAATGCTCCGGCGTGATATAACGAATTTCCGCTGCCAATGCGAGCAGTCGGCATTTTCTGGCGCGGTAACCTTTAGGCGTTGCCTGTTGGTCGAATGCTATCGGCAAGGCTTCCGCAAGCGCGGAAATATGGGATTTTTCTTGCAAATCTCTAATATTAAAATAATAGTCTTTGCCATCGTCTCCTTTAATAAATCCATAGCCTTTTTCGGGTAACCAGGTATTGATGATGCCTTTCATGGGATTTTCTCCTTATTCACTTCCTCAAGGGGAAATCTTTATGCATAGAGCGCCTCGCGCATTGCCACCAATGCCGCCATCGCCGCGTCTTTATTCACCGCGTCCGGCAAGGCGGATGCGGCAAACAGCGCCGCGCTTTCTGTCATCAGCGCTTCGGCGCGGGCGAGCAGTGCGTCGTAGGTGAACGCGCCGCGTTTGATGGCGAGCAGTTCGTCGCGGTTGTCGCGGCGCACGCGCAGTGCGCCATCGCGGGCGAGGTCGCGCGCGGTTTCGAGCAGGCGGATGGTGTGCATCAGGTTTTTCGCGTCGTAGCCCTGGCCGTGCGCTTGGGTGCTGGCGTAGCGCACCGGGTTGCGTTCGCGCGTCCATTGTTGGTATTCGGCGAAATGGCGGCAGTGCGCGCTGTAGCCGTCGGCGTTGTAGCTCAGGTAGGCGAGCGGTGCGCTGTCCGGGGCGACGCTTTCTGTGCAGAGGCCGGTCGCGGCGGGGTGGCGCTGGATGCCGCGGTAGCCACGGCTGCCGTCTGCGTCGTAGTAAACGGCGTAGAGGTCGCGCGTGTGCGCCAGGCGGACGAGGCCGATGCGGCGCTGCTCGCGCCCGCTGCGGGCGAGCCAGGCGGCAAGCGGCAGGGTGCGCGCGCCATCGAGAATGTGGCAGAAGTCGAGCGGGGTTTTCGCGGCGACGGGCGCGTTGATTTTTTTGTTGAGGCCGCGCGCTTTTTTGATTTGGCCGAGGGCGTAGCCGGCGAAGGTTTGCTGGCACGCCTTGCTGAGAAACCACGCCGGGCGCAGCGCGTCCATCAGTGGCGCGCGTTGGCGGATGGTGTCGGGCGGCGCGGCGAGCAGTTCGAGTGCGGTCGGGTTGCTGGCGAGGAGCAGTTCGACGAACCGCCCCAGTTCGTAGTAGGTGGTGTCGTTGCTCGCGTCGCTGATTTGCAGGAGGTAGTCGAGGCCGTAGTAAAGGCGGCGCGGCAGGTAGAAGACGCCCTTGATGTCGGTATCGGACTGCGGCGTGGCGAGGCCGTAGGCGTGGCTGCCGGAGATGGCCTCAAAGAGGATGAGGTTTTCCGCGTGCAGGTCGGCAAGCGTCAGCATGGATACACCCGCTGCAAGGTGGTGCGAAAGAGCGCGTCGAGCGGCGCGGTGGCAGGCGCGGGCGGCGCGGGTGCGGTGAGCGCGGCGACTTCGGCGGCGAGCGTTTCGGTAAGCGCGATGAGCGAGGTGCTCAGGCGGTGGCGGTAGCTTTCCGCTTGCCCGCTTTTGAGGGCGACGAGGTCGCGGATTTCGGCGACGGCGGCGGGCGGCAGGTCTGCCATCAGTTCGGCGAGCGTCATCGGCGGAATGCCGCCACGCTGCACTGCCCAACGCGCGGCGAGCAGCGGGCGCAGCACGTAAAACCATTTTTTCAGGCGAATCTCGCCGTGCAAATCCATCGCGCCGAGGGCATTGCGCGCGATGCCGCGGTAGTGGTGCAGCAGCGGCGCGGCCTGCGCGTACTGCGGCGCGAGGGTGTTCAGATCGCGGACGAAAGCGCTGTCTGCGGCGTAAACCACCGGCGAGCGCAGCCATTCGAGCAGCACCGCGTTGCTTTTGCGCAAAAGACGCAGCGCCTTGCGGATGTCCCAGGCGCCGACGTCAAACCATTCATCTTCAATAAATTCAAAAGAGTCCTTGCCTTCGTCAATCGCCAGATAATGCGCGGACGGGCGGATATAAAGCGCGCGCACGTCGTAGTCGCTGTCGGGCGAGGCAAAGCCCCAGGCGCGGCTGCCGCTTTCCACGGCGAGGAGGAAATGCAGATTTTCTTGCTGCGTCAGGGCGGCGAGTTTGGCGGGGATGGGTGGCATGGTGTTCTCTCCAGCAAAAGATGCGGCAGGATAACACCGGCGGAGACGATTGCGGGCGGGAATCGGGTAGCCTTGCCCCTGCCGGACTGCTATATTCCCCGCCCCTTTCAACCCGCTAACGGAAACCAACATGACGCCATTGCAAAAAATAACTGCCTTGCTGTTTCTCCTGTTCGCTGCCGCAGGCGCATTCGCCTGCGATCCCGCCCAAGGCTCAGGACAATGCGGCTTTATCGGCGCAAACGGCTGGGTCGCCACAAAAGAAGAGCAGACCGCCTCATACCTGCAGCCAAGCTACGATGCGCCAAGCAACTACGAGTATGCCCCCAGCTACGACTATGTCCCCAGCTATACGCCGCCACCGCCAGTGCGCGAAAGCCGCTATGGTGCGTTTGCCGTTTATCCCAATCTCAGTGGTTTATGGGATAGTCACAAAATGTTTGCTTCCGTTCATGGTCTTCATTCAAAGGAAAGCGCCAGAAAGAGAGCGCTACAGGAATGCAAACGCAAGAGCGGCCATATCTGCCAAGTCTTTGACTACGCCGACCAATGCTTCAGCGTAACGATGGGTGAGGATTCCGAAGGCCTGAAAATATTCTCCGCCGTTTCGCCACAACCGGGGCAGGCACCGCTGGATGCGATGCAGCAATGCATCGCCGCCCAGGGCAAAGACTGCGAGTTTGTCGTGCAGGAAGAATGCTCCCTGCCCCAATAAAAACTACAGCCCGCAGAAAGAGCATGCGTCGGCCATTTATGGCCTGCAAGCCCGCCTCTGCGCTTTCCGTGGCGAGGCGAAAATGTAGGTTTTTTTTGTTGCGCAAGGGCGGCGATAGGGGGCGTTTACGAATAAGAAACAGGGGCAGCCTATCGTGTCCCTAAAATCCGGATAAGTTCTGCCCATGATTTATCTTTTGGGCATAATGCAGTTAGTGGCTGGACAGTTATTCAGCCGGAATAGATAATGGTGATAGATATAGGAGTTTATATAAATAGTTTAATTATCATGACCGGAATGGGTATTTTCCTTTTTCTCGGTATTTGGGGACTGCGCAAACAGAAATTGCGCAAACCCAAAACTCGCGCGTCAGAGAAAAATAATTTTAGAAAAGCGCAGGCGGAGGAAAACCTGCGTATTATTCGTGAAAACCGCTATCAGCAGAAAAAGATTTGTAATGCCAATGAGCAGGCAGCTTATGCCGCCGCTTGGGATGTCGTGCGGGCGCGGCAGCGCAAGGAGCGGGTTTTACCGCAGGTTTCTCTGGGCGAGATTATTATGCATCCGAATGCGCGGGTGCATGCTGCCATCAATAGTAAACGTGTCGATTTGTTGGTAACGGATGCGCAGTTTAATGCGTTAATTGCCATTGAGATTGACGGCAGCGGTCATTATCTCGCCGATTATAGCCGCATCAATGATGAGGGAAAAACGTTAGCATTGCGCTCAGCTGGCATTCCGCTATTACGTATTGCTGCCAGTCATGATAATCACGCGGAAATTAAACGCATGGTGCGGCAAGGTCTGGAAAGGTATTTTTCTAAAAAGCCTTGAGGATGACGGGTAAAGGACGCAGCGAATCATCCGGCAGCTGGTGCGCTATTTACATACACTTCGAGCGCTCAGGTGTATGTAAATGGATGGGTCAGAGAAACGCATCCAGCACGTTATTGAGCAGGGCGAAGCCGCGCTCGGTGGTTTTCAGACGCTGCTCAATGGCGGGGTCAATGAGGCCTTGCGCGACGAGGCGCGCGAGCGTTGGCCGCAAATCCGCAAGCGTGAGGGCGCTGCGCTCGTGCAGGTAGGCGGTCGGCACGCCGTCTTTCAGGCGCAGGGCGTTCATCATGAATTCAAAGGGTTGCTCGGCACGGGGAACGGCAAAGCGGTTGTCGCAGTAGGGGTTTGCGTCGCTGCCCGCCGCTTTCTGGTAGGCGCCCGGTGCGCGGTATTTGCTGCTGCGGCTGATGCTGCCGTCGCGCGTCTGTTTGCTGTGCGCGCCCGCGCCGATGCCGAGGTAGTCGCCGTATTGCCAGTAGTTGAGGTTATGGCGACAGGCTTCGCCCGCGCGCCAGGCGGAGGTTTCGTATTGGTGGTAGCCGTGCGCGACGAGATGCGCGCTGCCTGCCTCGTAGATGTCGATTTGCGTGTCGCTGTCCGGTAGCGCGGGCGGGTTGGCGTAGAAGGCGGTGTTTGGTTCGAGGGTGAGCTGGTACCAGCTGATGTGTTCCGGGGCGAGGGCGGTCGCCTGTTTGAGGTCGGCCAAAGCGCCGGCGACGTTCTGACCGGGCAGGGCGAACATGAGATCGAGGTTGATGCGCTGAAAGCCCGCTTTTTCGGCGATGGCGACGGCGCGGATGGCTTCGTCGCGGCTGTGGATGCGGCCGAGGGTGTGCAGTTGCGCCGCATCGAAGCTCTGCACGCCGATGGAAAGGCGATTGACGCCCGCGGCGCGGTAGTCGGCGAATTTGGCTTGTTCAAAGGTGCCGGGGTTGGCCTCCAGGGTGATTTCGCAAGTGTCCGGCAGCGGGCTTTGCCGGTTGATGCCGTCAAGCAGCGCGGCGATGGCTGCGGCGCTGAACAGGCTCGGCGTGCCGCCGCCGATGAAGATGGTCTCGATCGGGCGCGAGTCAAGGTCGTGCGCGAGGTCGGCAAGGAGATGGCGGACGTAGCCCGCTTCGTCAATAGCGCCGCGCAGCGCGTGCGAGTTGAAGTCGCAGTACGGGCATTTGCGCACGCACCAGGGGATGTGGATATAGAGGCTTTGCGGGATGGGCATGGAGAAGGCTGTGAAATGAGGAACCCGTTATACATACACCTGAGCGCTCAGGGTGTATGTATAACGGGTGTCATTGTATGCGATACGGCAGACAGACCGCGTCAGCCTTTCGCCTTGTCCGCGACTTTCGCTTTCGCCGGTACCGCGTAGTTATAGGCAACCAGCGCGGCGACGATGCCAATCACCAGTGCGGTGATGGTCATGCGGCCGGCGCTGCTGCCGCCGAAGATGATGCTGGACATACCGAGGCCGGTGTCGGAGAAGGTGATGCTGTCGAAGGTGCTGAGGGTAGTGCGGATCACGCTGAAGTCGGTGCCGGACAAGGGGGTGCTGCCAAGCCAGCCGAGGGCGATGCCGACTACGCCGAAGTCGGCGTCGGAGAAGGTGGTGTTGGCAAAGCCGAGGTCGCCGAGTACCGGCAGTAGCCACACCGGGAGGAAGGTGATGAGGATGCCGTGCAGGAAGGCGCCAATCACCGCGCCGAGACGGCCGCCGACGGCGTTGCCGAAGACGCCCGCGGTTGCGCCGCAGAAGAAGTGCGGCACGACGCCGGGCAGGATGAGTACCCAGTTCAGTTTGCCGAGGATAAAGAGGCCGACGA
>CAURAS010000045.1:0-8889 GCA_963522865.1 uncultured Cardiobacterium sp. | reverse complement strand
ATTGAATCGGCGCAGGGCATTCTCGCGGTGAACGACATCGCCAAAGCCTCGCCGCGCCTGATGGGCATCGCGCTCGGCGCCGAGGATTATGTGCGCAACATGAAGACGGAGCGCTCGCCGGATGGCATTGAATTGCTGTTTGCGCGCAGCAGCATCCTCCACGCCGCCCGCGCCAACGGCCTGATGGCGTTTGACACCGTCTATTCCGACGCGCGCAACGAGGAAGGCTTCCTGCGCGAAGCCTCGCTCATCAAACAGCTCGGCTTTGATGGCAAGTCGCTGATTAACCCGAACCAGATTGTGCTGATTCACAACCTGTTCGCGCCGACGCAGAAAGAAGTTGACCACGCCGAGCGGGTCATCGCTGCCGCCGAAGAAGCCGAACGCAACGGCTCCGGCGTCGTCTCGCTCAACGGCAAAATGGTCGATACACCCATCATCGAGCGCGCCAAACTGGTGCTGCAACGCGCCGCCGCATCTGGAATCCGGGAGGAATAAACATGAACAGAGAACAACGGGTCAAAGGCGGACTGGCCGCTGCGAACCACCTCAAACCCTTCGCCGTCAGCGAGAAAAAAGTCGTCTTCGGCGAACGCGCGCCGCGCAAAGTGCTGGCAAGCATCGAAGACGCGGTGCGCGCCTGCGGCCTCAAGGACGGCATGACCGTTTCCTTCCACCACGGCTTCCGCGGCGGCGACTACACCGTGAATATGGTGATGGACGTCCTTGCCAAAATGGGCTTCAAAAACCTCACCGTCGCCTCCAGCTCGCTCACCGGCGTACACGCGCCGCTGGTTGAGCACATCAAAAACGGCGTCGTCAGCAAACTCTACTCCTCCGGCCTGCGTGGCAAACTCGCCGACGCCATCTCCGCCGGCATCCTCAAAGAGCCGGTGCAAATCCACTCGCACGGCGGCCGCGTCCACCTCGTCAAAACCGGCGAGCTGAAGATTGACGTCGCCTTCCTCGGCGTGCCGGTGTGCGACCGCTTCGGCAACGCCAACGGCCAGCACGGGCAAAGCATCTGCGGCTCGCTCGGCTACGCCATGACCGACGCGCAATACGCTGACAAAGTCGTGCTACTCACCGAAGCGATAGAAGACTTCCCGACCGCGCCGCACAGCATCGCGCAGGACGAAGTCGATTACATCGTGCCGGTGGACGCCGTTGGCGACCCGGCAAAAATCGGCGCGGACGCCACCCGCATGACCACCAACCCGCGCGAACTGCTCATCGCCCGCCGCTGCGCCGACGTCATCGCCAAATCCGGCTACTTCTACGACGGCTTCTCGCTACAAACCGGCACCGGCGGCGCCTCGCTGGCCGTTACCCGCTTCCTCGAAGACAAAATGCGGCGCGACAACATCACCGCCAGCTTCGGCCTCGGCGGCATTACCGCCACCATGGTGCAGTTGCACGAAAAAGGGCTCATCAAAAAACTGCTGGACGTACAGAGCTTTGACGCCGACGCCGCCAAATCACTGGCGCGCAACCCGAACCACATCGAAATCAGCGCCAACCAGTACGCCAACTACAGCTCCAAAGGCGCCTCGGTTGAGCAGCTTGATGTCGTCGTGCTGAGCGCGCTCGAAATCGACACCGGCTTTAACGTGAACGTACTCACCGGCTCGGACGGCGTGCTGCGCGGTGCCTCCGGCGGCCACTGCGATACCGCCGCCAATGCGCGTCTGGCCATCATCGTCGCCCCGCTAGTGCGCGGTCGCATCCCGACCGTGGTCGATGAAGTCATCACCTGCATCACCCCCGGCGAACACATCGACATCCTCGTTACCGACCACGGCATCGCCGTCAATCCGCGTCGCCCGCAACTGGCACAACGCCTGCGCGACGCCGGGGTCGAGCTGACGACGATAGAAGACCTGTACCAGCGCGCCATCGCGCTCACCGGCAAACCGGAAAAAATCCGCTTCACCGACAAACCGGTTGCCATCGTGCGCTACCGCGACGGCAGCGTGATTGACACCGTCTATCAGGTGGCGGATTGAGGCAATTCCCACAAAACCGTTATACATACACCTGAGCACTCATGGTGTATGTATAACTCTTGTCGCTGTGCCAGTTGGAATTGCTGAATCCTCATTTGCTGCCCCCTCCCCACCCTCCTCCACGGGGGAGGGAGTAGTTCAGCGCTATTGCAAACGGCAGTTGCCGTATCACAGCGGTTGAATTGATGATTAGACAATCGCTGGTGATTCTGCAACAAAAATACCCCCTCTTCCGTGGAGGCGGGCTGGGGTGGGGGTTGTTCCGTTGCTTCTGAACTTTCGTTTTCTTCACGGATATTGCAATGCGTGAACCCATACACGAAATGCCGCCGTTCTGCCCCCTCCCCCGTGGGGGAGGGTTGGGGTGGGGGCAGCGCCCCCTTCGCAAAGCGACAAAAGCAAAACACCTTACATACACCAACCCCGCCTTTGCGCATGTAAATACACATTAACCCTCCCTATCACCATAACCCCATGCCCCACACCCTGCACTACCGCCCCGTTGCCACCGCCCTGCCCTCGCCCGAAGGCAAAGCGGTCGCGCTTGACGCCGTCCTCGCCGCGCGCGATGCCCGCGTGGCGCGGCAACAGGCGATGCTGCAACAAGGCGGCGTGCTACTCTCACTCACCCTCGTCGCCCCCGGCGCGGTCAAACGCAGCCCGCTGCTCGACGCCATCTTTGCCGCAGCCCTTGCCGCCCTGCGCCCGCACATCAGCGACGCCCGCGCGCGGCTGGAAGCAGTGGACGACAGCGGCCATCACGCGCTTTACCTGCTCGACGGCGACGCGCGCGCCTGGAAAACGCGCGTCATCGCCCTGGAAAACCGCTCGCCGCTCTCGCGCCTGTGGGATATCGACATCATCGACCGCGACGGCGCCGCCATCTCGCGCCGCGACCTCGGCCTGCCACCGCGCCGCTGCCTCCTCTGCGACGCCGATGCCAAAACCTGCGCACGCGAACGCCGCCACAGCCTCGACGAACTCCAAGCAGACATCGCCCGCCGCTACCGCCTGCACCAACAAGCGCAAGCCATTGCGGAAACCATGCGCCAGGCGCTCATCACCGAGGCGACGCTGACACCCAAAGCCGGGCTGGTCGATGCCGCGCACAACGGCGGCCATCACGACATGAACCTCGCCCTGTTCCTGCAAAGCGCCGACGCCATCGCGCCCTACCTCGGCGACTGCGCCGCCTGTGGCATGACCTTCGCCGGAACGCCCGCCAACCCCGCCATCCTCGCCGCCATCCGCCCCATCGGTCTCGCGGCAGAAGCGGCGATGCACGCGGCCACCGGCGGCGTCAATACCCACAAAGGTGCCATCTTCGCCTTTGGCCTTGTCGCCGCCGCCCTCGGCAAACGCCTTGCCGCACAAGGCACCGCGACCTTGGCCGAAGTGCAAGCCGACGTGCGCGCCATCTGCGCCGAAATCCTCGCCGAACTACAGCAGCCGGGCGAGGACAGCGCCGGCAAACGCGGCTACGCACAACACGGCATCCGCGGCGCACGCGGCGAAGCAGCGAGCGGATTTGCCACCGTCAGCGCACACGCCTTGCCCGTTTACCGCCAGGCACTCGCCGCAGACGGCAACGACCGCCGCGCCCTGCTTGCCGCGCTGGTCGCGCTTTACGCGGCCAATGACGACAGCACCACCCTCGCCCGCGTCGGCCTTGACGGCCTGCGCGCACACCAACACTGGGCGCGCACCCTGCTCGCAGACCGCGCGCGCCTTGCCGACGAGGCGCAGTTGAGCGATGCCATCGCCACCTACGCCCGCGACTGCGCTGCCCGCCGCCTGAGCGCGGGCGGCAGCGCCGACCTGCTCGCCCTCACCGCCTGGTGCGGACAGCATTTCACCCCCAACCCTGGAACCCATCTATGAGTACCAAAAAAGCCATCCACTACCTCATCCTGATCGCGATCATCGCGGCGACGTACCTCTTTCCCGCGCCCGAAGGCCTGACCAACATTGGCTGGCATCTGGCCGGCATCTACATCGCCACCATCATTGCCATCATCCTCAAGGCCTTCCCGCTGCCGGTCATCCTGCTCGCGGGCGTCTCCCTCGCCTCCATCGCCATCGGCATCGCGCCGGAAGAACAATGGCTGGATCCGAAAAAAAACGAGCTGGTCAAAGTCGCGCTGGAAGAAGGCGCGGTGCTGAACGGCTACAAATCCGGCACCACCTGGCTGGTCTTCGCTGCCTTTGCGATGAGTACCGCCTTCGTCGCGACAGGCCTCGGCAAGCGCATCGCCTACCTGCTCATCGGCAAGCTCGGCAGCACCACCCTGCGCCTCGGCTACGTCAATGCCTGCCTTGACCTGCTCATCTCGCCGGCGATGCCCTCTGTTACCGCGCGGGCGGGCGGCATCATCTTCCCCATCATGAACTCGGTCGCCGTCTCGCTCGGCTCCGACCCGGTAGCCAGCCCGCGCAAGGCCGGACACTACCTGCTGCTCAACACCTACATGGTCGTCAAAGTCACCGGCTACCTCTTCCTCACCGCAATGGCACCCAACGCGCTGGCGCTGAGCCTGATTGCCGAAGTTTATAAAGCCAAGGACATCGCCATCAACATCGGCTGGACAGAGTGGTTCCTCGCCGCCTCCGTGCCGGGTTTGCTCTGCCTCTTCCTCACCCCGCTGGTGGTGTACATCCTCTACCCGCCGGAACTGAAACAACTGGACAACAAGGCGATTGCGAAAAAAGGCCTGGAAGAACTCGGCCCGATGACCGGGCGCGAAAAAACCCTGCTCGGTCTCTTTGTGCTGGCTGTCATCTCCTGGGCATTTGGTGAAAAAATCGGCATCGAAGAAGCCTCCACCACCGCCATCAGCGTCATGACCCTGCTCGTCGTCTGCGGCGTCGTCGCCTGGGAAGACCTGCTGAAAAACAAGGGCGCCTGGAACACCCTCATCTGGTACGGCGGCCTGCTCGGCATCTCCTCCGTCCTCGCCAAGGCCAACTTCTTCGCCTGGCTGTCACAATTCCTTGGCGAAAAACTCGCCTTCCTCGGCACCGAACATGGCACCCTGGCGACCATCGTCGTCCTCTTCATGAGCGTCGCAGTGCGCTACCTCTTCGCCTCCGGCGGTGCCTACATCGCGGCAATGGTGCCGGTCTTCTCCGCCGTCGGCATCGTCGCCGGTGCCGACCCGACCCTGCTCGCCCTCGGCCTGCTCTTCTCCAACTGCTACGGTGGCGCGCTTACCCACTACGGATCCGGTCCGGCACCGATCATCTACGGCGCGGGCTACACCGACATCAAATCGTGGTGGATTGTCGGCGCGGTATTTGCCTTCGGCAACCTGCTGATCCACGTCACCATCGGCTTCGCCTGGTGGAAGGCGCTGGTCGGCATGGGCGTACTGTAAACCCCGCTCCCGCCAACGAAAAACCGCCCTCCGGGGCGGTTTTTTTATGGTGGGACCGTTATACATACACATCGAGCGCTCAGATGTATGTAAATTAGGTAAACGGCAAGCAAGGTCCGCAAACCACGAAACAGTTCCCTCCCCCGGGCCTTGCCCTGCGAGGGAGGGGACGTTTTGAACCAACACCAGGTTGTCTTTCATTCCACATATACATACACATCGAGCGCTCAGGTGTATGTAAATTAGGTAAACGGCAAGCAACGTCCACAAACCACGAAACAGCCCTCCCCGTGGGAGAGAGGGACGGAACCACCATTTCGCCTTTTTCATGGGAACCCGGGCTGGGGTTAGCGGGCAAAGCGCATTGCCGGATCAGGCAACCCCTGGGCGCGAACAAATACCGCCTTGCGTGCCTGCCCGTCCGGCTGCACCGGTAGCCGCGCCTAGGAGGCAAGGCTGGGGTTGTGTTCCGGATGATTTTATCCGGGTTCGTTATACATACAGATCGAGCGCTCAGGTGTATGTAAATTTCCGGGATGCCCGAACAGCTGCATGCGGCTGTCCCCGCATGGAAAGCTCGCGTATTGCACGGACGCTCAGGCGCGGACAAATACCGCCAGGCTTTCCACATGCGCGGTCTGCGCGAACATGTGCAGCAGGCGGGCGCTTTCCATGCGGTAGCCTTTTTGCGCGAGGATGCCGGCGTCGCGGGCGAGCGTGCCGGGGTTGCAGGAGACGTACACGATGCGCGCGGGCGCGTGTTTTGCGTCCAGCGCTTCGCATAGCGCCTGCGCGCCGGCACGCGGCGGGTCCAGCAGCCAGCGCTCGGCCTTGCCCCAGGCTTTTAGCTGTTTCGGCGTGACGGCAAAGAGGTCGGCGCGGCGGAATTGGCAGCGGTCAGCGAGACCATGCGCGACGGCGTTGGCGGCTGCGCGCGCGACCATTTCGTCCACGCCTTCAAGACCAAGCACATCCGCGCCACTGCGCGCCAGTGGCAGGCTGAAGTTGCCGAGACCGCAGAAGAAATCAAACACGCGCCCGCCCGCGGGTACTTGCAGGGCGGTGAGCGCCACGGCGACGAGTTCGCGGTTGAGTGCTTTGTTTACTTGGGTGAAGTCGTCTGGCGCGTAAGGCAGGGTGAGGTCGTAGGCGGGCAGCGTGTATGCGAGCGCGGGCGCGGTGGCGGGATGTTTGCTGAGGCGGTCGCGCCCGCTTTGCAGCCAGATTTGCCACGGCTGTGCGGCGTCTTCGTTCCAGCGGGCGGCGGTTTCTGCGGCAACGCGGTCGCCGATAGCGTCTTGCAGGCGGATGCGCAGCACGGTTGTGCCGTCGCCTTCGCTGATGTCCACGCCGTGGAGGGTGGTTTGTTGCGCGAGCTGGGCGCAGAGCGCGCGGATATCGGGCAGGCGGGCGGAAATGGCAGACGGCAGGGCGAGGCAGCGGTCGAGATTGACCACACGCGCCGAGGCGCGACTGCGGAAGCCGAGGGCTTGGTGTCTGTCGTCCCAGGCGAGGCGGGCGCGTGAGCGGTAATGCCACGGGTCGCCCGTGATGGCGGGCAGGAGCGGCGGCGGGGTGATTTTGCCGATGCGCGTGATTTGTTCGCGCCAGACGGTTTCTTTGAGGCGGTGTTGTGCGGCGTCGCTTGCGTGTTGCAGGGCGCAACCGCCGCAGTCGTCGTAGTACATGCAAGCGGGAGTGATGCGGTCGGGCGCGGGTTCGAGGATTTGTATGGCGTCTGCTTCCAGGAAGCGCTTTTTGTCGGCGCTGATGCGGGCGATAACGCGCTCGCCGGGCAACGCCCCGCTGACGAAGGCGGTTTTGCCGTCGTATCGTGCGACACCGCGGGCGTTGTAGTCGAAGCCGTCGATGTGGAGGGTAAGGAGTTTCATGGCATCCTTCTGCGGTCGGAATAAAAAACGGTGCGCCGTGGCGCACCTTAATTTATAAATAGGCTGCGGCGTTTATTCCGCCTCTCCTTCTTCCCCGCCGAGGTAGCCGCCGGTTTGTCGCGACCACAGTTGCGCGTAGAGGCCGCCTTGGGCGATGAGTTCGTCGTGGCTGCCTTGTTCGACGATGCGGCCACCGTCGAGGATGATGAGGCGGTCCATCGCGGCGATGGTGGAGAGGCGGTGCGCGATGGCGATGACGGTTTTGCCTTGCATCAGCTGGTTCAGGCTTTGCTGGATGGCGGCTTCCACTTCGCTGTCGAGCGCCGAGGTGGCTTCGTCTAGGATGAGGATGGGCGCGTCTTTGAGGAGGACGCGGGCGATGGCGATGCGCTGCCGCTGGCCGCCGGAGAGTTTGACGCCGCGTTCGCCCACTTGCGCGTCCAGGCCGGTGTTGCCGCGCTGGTCGCTGAGTTCGGCGATGAAGTCGGCTGCCTCGGCTTGTGCGATGGCGTGTTGTAGTTCGGCTTCGCTCGCGTCCGGGCGGCCATAGAGGATGTTGTCGCGCACCGAGCGGTGCAGGAGCGAGGTGTCTTGCGTGACCATCGCGATGTGGCGACGCAGGCTGTCCTGGGTGACGTCGGCGATGTTTTGCCCGTCGATGCGGATTTCGCCGGAGTCGAGGTCGTAGAAGCGCAGCAGGGCATTGACCAGCGTCGATTTGCCCGCGCCGGAGCGACCGACGAGGCCGATTTTTTCGCCGGGGCGGATGGCGAGGGTGAGGTTGTGCAGCACGTGTTTTTCTTCGCTTTTGCCGTAGCCGAAGCTGACGTTGTCGAATTCGATCGCGCCGCGGCTGACTTCGAGTTCGCCCGCGCCGGGTTTGTCCTGCACGCTCACCGGGCGGGCGAGCATGTTCATGCCGTCGGCGACGGTGCCGACGTTTTCTGATAAGCCGCCGATTTCCCACATGATCCAGTGCGACATGCCGTTCATGCGCAGCGCGAGGCCGGTCGCGGTCGCTATCGCGCCGACGGCGAGCTGGCCATGCATCCACAGGCCGATGCCAACCGCGCCGATAAGGAAGAGCAGGCTGTAGTTGAGCAGGTTCACGATGACGTCGAGGTTCGCCACCATGCGGAACTGGTGATAGACGGTGTCGAGGAATTCGTGCATGGCGCCGCGCGCGTAGTCCGCCTCGCGCCGCGTGTGCGCGAACAGTTTGACGGTGGCGATGTTGGTGTAGGCGTCGGTGACGCGGCCGGTCATGGTCGAGCGCGCGTCCGCCTGCGCTTCGGACACTTGGCGCAGACGCGGCAGGTAATGGCGCAGGACCAGCGCGTAGATGACGATCCAGGCGATCATCAGGAGCATCATCGCCCAGTGCTGGCTTGCCATCAGCGCGATAATCGAGAAGAAATAGGCGACGACGTACACCATGACGTCGGTGCAGGTGGTGGCGACCGCCCGCACTGCCAGCGCCGTTTGCATCACTTTGGCGGAAACGCGGCCGGAGAATTCGTCCTGATAGAAGCTCATGCTCTGCCCAAGGAGGTAGTTGTGCATGCGCCAGCGCGCCGCCATCGGCATGTTGCCCATAATCATCTGGTTACGCGCGAT
>CAURAS010000044.1:0-9005 GCA_963522865.1 uncultured Cardiobacterium sp. | reverse complement strand
CGCTGCTCGAACAACACGCCAACTGGTGCGAACAGCGCTACCGCCGCACCAACCCGCTGCGGGAAAACCGCCTGCTGCCGCCAGAGGCCCTCTGGCTGACGCCCGCCGAGACACTTGCCCGCCTCGCCGCCCTGCCCGCCGTTCCCTACCAAGAATACGCCGACGCCATCCCCTTCACGGGCGACGCGCGCGCGCGCGAACAATACTGGCAGGAAATCATCGACCAGGGCGGCGATCTCACCCTGCACTTCCCCAGCGAAGGCAGCCGCGAACAATGGCAGGAGCGCCTTGGCGCACGCGGCCTCGGCCTGCATTACGCTGTCTCGCCCAACCGCCACAGCTTCCGCGACGGCGCTGCCGTTCACCTCGCCGAAGCCGACCTGCACACCACACCCGTCGCCCCCAACTACCGGCAAAGCCGCAGCCGCGACCCCGCTGCCCTCATCCGCAGCCTGCAAGACCTCTCCCCCGGCACCGCCGTCGTCCACGCCGACTTTGGCGTCGGCCGTTATCTCGGTCTGGAAAAACTCGATGCCGACGGCGACGAACTCATCGCCATTGCTTACGCCAAAGGCGCCAAGCTCTACGTCCCCACCGCTGACATTGACCTCATCACCCGCTACGGCGGCAGCGACCCGGACAGCGCACCGCTGCACGAACTTGGCGGCAAAAGCTGGCAGACCGCGCGGCGCAAAATCCGCGCCAGCCTGCACGACACCGCCGCCGAACTCCTCGCCCTCTACGCCAAACGCGAAGCCACCGCCGGCATCACCATCGCGCACGACCCCGCCGCGCAAGCCGCGCTTGCCGCCGAATTCCCCTTTGCCGCGACCCCCGACCAGCAGGCGGCAATAGACGCGGTGCTCGCCGACCTTGATCGCCCGCAGCCGATGGACCGCATCATCTGCGGCGACGTCGGCTTCGGCAAAACCGAAGTCGCGGTGCGCGCCATCCACGCCGCCGCCAGCGCCGGTTACCAAGTCGCCCTCATCGCGCCGACGACACTCCTCGCCGAACAGCACTACCACAACCTGCAAGACCGCTTCGCTAACCACCCGCTGACCATCGACAGCCTGAGCCGCTTCAAAAGCGCGGCGGACGCCAAACGCGCGATTGAGCGCCTAAAAGCGGGCGGCACCGACCTCATCATCGGCACCCATCGCCTGCTGCAAAAAGACATCGCCTTCAAAAACCTTGGCTTGGTTATCATCGACGAAGAACAACGCTTCGGCGTGCGCCACAAAGAAAAACTGAAAAGCCTCAGAAGCGACACCAACCTGCTCACCCTCACCGCCACCCCCATCCCGCGTACCTTGAACCTAGCACTCAGCGGCCTGCGCGACATCAGCATCATCGCCACCCCGCCCGCCGGACGGCAAAACATCCAGACCATCCTCGCCGAATGGGACATCGAAACCATAAAAGATGCCTGCGAGCGCGAACACCGCCGTGGCGGACAAACCTACATCCTGCACAACGACATCGACAGCATCGAACGCATCGCCCGCCTGCTGCAAGACGCCCTGCCGGAACAGCGCATCGCCATCGGCCACGGACAAATGCGCGAGCGCGAACTCGAACACCTGATGCAAAACTTCCAGAACCGCCACTACGACATCCTCATCGCCACCACCATCATCGAAAGCGGCATCGACATCCCCAACGCCAACACCATCATCATCAACCGCGCCGACAAACTCGGCCTGTCGCAGTTACACCAACTGCGCGGGCGGGTCGGCCGCAGCCACCACCAGGCATACGCCTACCTCATCACCCCGAACTGGAACACCCTCGGCAAAGACGCGCAGCGGCGACTAGAAGCCTTTACCACCCTTGACAGCCTCGGCGCGGGCTTTCTGCTGGCCAGCCAAGACCTCGAAATCCGCGGCGCGGGCGAAATCCTCGGCGACGAACAAAGCGGACAAATCCAGCAAATCGGCATCAGCTACTATCTTGACCTGCTCGAACGCAGCATCGCCGCGCTGAAAAACGGCGAAACCGCTGACCTCGACGCACCGCGCAGCGTCATCGAACTCGGCGTGCCGGCACTCCTGCCCGACGACTACGTTTACGACCCGCAAGAGCGCCTCGTCCTCTACCAGCGCCTGGCACAAAGCAAAACCGACGCCGAACTACAAGATCTGGCTGCCGAACTCATTGACCGCTTCGGCAAACTGCCCGCGCCCGCGAAAGCGCTCATCGCCCGCACCCGCCTCAAACAACAGGCGGAGCGCCTCGCCGTCGAACACATCAGCATGAGCGAGCGCGAGACCCGCATCCGCTTTGCCGACCCCACGCGCATCAACCCCGAACCACTGCTAAAACGCATCCAGAGCGAACCGCACCGCTACCGCCTAAACAGCAACACCGCCGTCACCCTCACCCACCCGGACGCCCCCGACCTCGAACACCGCCTAGAAGAAATCGAACAGCTGTTGATGGAAATCGCGTTGCTACCAAACAAACCTTGACAGCAGGCGGATAGCCGCTATCATGCGCGACTGTGCCCGGATGGCGAAATTGGTAGACGCAAGGGACTTAAAATCCCTCGGTAGCAATACTATGCCGGTTCGACCCCGGCTCCGGGTACCACCTCCTTTAGTCCATATATGATGGAATTTAACCGCCGCAAGGCGGTTTTTTTTGTCCTGCCGTAGGACTTTAGGACGTCACTACTTGGGCGCGTCATATAGCCATCCGCTTCAAGCCTCATGCGGTGTTGCGCCGCCTCGCCGTACTGTCTTCGGCGGCGCGCCTGGTATGAGACTTTATGAGTATCGCCATAAATTAGTGGTTGGTTTTTTCGGGTAGCGCTGCTGCGTGGGAGCTGCTAAATGAGCTGACGATGTTAATGGTATCTAGTGCATCAATAAATGCCGCTTTCGCGCAGTTCTGCTTCTTGCGCGGCGGTGAGTTCACCAACCGGGATTTTGCCGTCGCCGCCGGGAATTTCGACGATGTAGGTCGGCATGGCGATGCCGGAGAGGCGACGGCGCAGGGCGGCGACGATGGCGCGGCCTTCGTCGAGCGAGACGCGGTAGTGGCCGGTGCCGCGCGCGAGGTCAAGGTGGTGCAGGTAGTAGGGTTTGACGCCGCAGTCGAGCAGGTCGTTCATGAGGTTGGCGAGTGTCGCCGCGTCGGCGTTCACGCCTTTGAGCAGTACGGTTTGTGAGTAGAGCATCACGCCGCTTGTGCGCAGGCGGTGCAGCGCGGCACGGGCGTTGGGGGTGAGTTCGGCGCTGTGGTTGGTGTGGACGACGAGGTGGGTGCTTTGTGACTGTTCGCCGAGGAGGTCGAGCAGGGCGTGGTCAATGCGTGCGGGCTGGACGACGGGGATGCGGCTGTGGATGCGCAGGCGGCGGATGTGCGGCAGGTCGCGGATGATAGCGAGGTTTTGTCGCAGTTTTTTGTTGGAAAGGGTGAGTGGGTCGCCGCCGCTCAGGATGATTTCTTCGATGTGCGGGTTTGCGGCGAGGTAGGCGGCGACGGCTGTGATTTCGCTTTGGCGCAGTGCCTGGCCGCGGCGGCCGATGTGTTCTTTGCGGAAGCAGAAGCGGCAGTACACGGCGCAGACGGGCGAGATTTTCCACAGGACGCGGTTCGGGTAGCGGTGTACCAGCGAAGGTAGCGGCGAGTGGGGCGCGTCGCCGATGGGATCGGTCAGTTCGCTTGCGGCGATGGTGAGTTCGCGCGCATCCGGGATGAATTGCGCGGCGATGGGGTCATCCGGCACGTCGCGCATGGCGGCGCGCATTTCGTCGGTCAGCGCATATTGGTATTCGGCGAGCAGGCGGTGCAGGGTGGCGGGGGTGAGATTGGCGCGCCGCGCGAGTTCTTCGGGGGTCATGGGGGGATGTGTTAATGGTTGGTTTTAATGGTTGTTTTGACAGCGAGGTTTGCCTAACTCCTTCCCCCTACAGCTTCCTGGTGATTTACATACAGCTGAGCGCTCGATGTGTATGTAAATGGGTTGGTGATTCGGTAGCGAAGTATGCCGCCGAACCCCATCCCGACCTTCCCCCACAAGAGGAGGGGACTGTTTGGTGATTTACATACAGCTGAGCGCTCGATGTGTATGTAAATGCTTCGGGGTGGCAGGCGGCGTTCGTTATTGCTGCGCGCTAACTCACTACGGCACCTATGTTTTTATTCGCTCGGTTTGACGCGCAGGATGTAGGCTTTGTCGCCGCGGTCGTTGTGGTATTCGGCGAGGATGTCGAATAGTTCGAGGTCTTGCGGTTCGTTTTGTTTGCGGCCTTTGATGTGGACGAGCAGGTCGTCCGGGGTGAGGTCGAAGTATTCTTGCCGCGGGTGTTCCATGTCGATGTAGGCCTGGCCGTCGAGGTAGGGCGGGCGGCCGCTGTAGGCGAGTGCGGTGAGGTTGTTGCTGTAGGTCGCGCCGTTTGCCGGTTGGTGCGCCCGCGCCCATTCGCCGGCTTCGCGCAGGTAGGTGAGGCGCGGGCCGATGGTGATGATGCTGGCCAGCGCGTAGGCGACCATCAGCCAGTGGAGGATGAGCAGACGCTCTGGCGGGATGCGTCCGCTTTTGATGCGTTGTAGGGCGTAGAAGACGACGCCGGAGGCGAGCCAGAGGACGAGCATGGTGACCGGGGTGTAGTAGAGGTCGCTCGGCAGGTAGCCGTAGTAGAGGTAGGCACCGGCGGCCATGCCCCAGATGCTGATGAGGGAGCAGGTGTGGAATAGGCGGACGCGTTTTTCGAGGACGGTGTTGAGGACGCGGCGCGAGAGGGCAAGCAGGGCGAGGATGGTGATGACCGGCCCCATGATTTTGATGGCGTTTAGCGCGACGAGGACGAGGGCGACGAGGTAGCCTTCGGTGATGGTGAGGTCAACGGGGTTGTCGGCGTTGATGAGGAAGGCGATTTCGCTGCGTTTGAGGTCGATTTGGGCGATGAGTTCGGGCAGCCAGTCGCCGATAGCGTGTCGCCAGGCGGGGACGAGCGCGATGATGAGCGCGATGAGGCCGTAGTAGGCCAGCAGGAAGCGGCCGCGTTCACACAGGCGCCGCCGCCAGTTGCCGCGTCCCGGCCAGAGGAGGAAGAGGAGCGGGAAGCCGCCCGCCCAGAAGGCGGCGATGGGGACGAACAGGGCGCCGAGCCAGGCGGTCGCCGCCCAGCCGAGGAAGGCGAGGTGGATGTGGTTTTTGTAGTGGGCAAGGAAGAGGTAGAGGCCGGCGAGCCAGAGGAGTAATACGGGCTGGAAACGGCTGATTTGTAGGCGGACGTCGTTGTATTCGGGGTTGAAGTTGAGGAGGAGGAAGAGGATGAAGGTGGTCTGCGGGCCGATGCCGATGAGGCGCGAGAGGCGGCAGTAGAGCCAGAGTGAGAGGGTGGAGAGGACGGCCATGAGGGCGACGGCGAGGTCGGGGTTGCCGCCCAGTGGTGCGAGCAGGTGTTCGAACAGGGTTTGTGGGTGGTGGGTGCTGCGCCAGAGGTTTTGTAGGGATTCGACGTCCAGCACGCGCCCGCCTTCGAGCCAGAGCCAAAGGGCGGTGGCGAGCGAGAGGGTGATGGTGAGCAGGCTTTGTTGTTGGCGGTTGAGCCAGAGGCCGTGCCAGAGGGCGGCGAGGGAGCGGCGCATGGGCGGTCAGATTTCGAAGCCGAAGATGCGCTGGCGTTTGCGGTAGTTCGCCGGATCGCGCACTTGGGTTTCGAGGTATTCGCCGATGCGTTTGCCGAGCGGCTGCGGCTGGAAGTTTTTCGCGCGGGCGACGGCGTGTTGGGCGATGCTGGTGTGGCGGTGCGGATGGGCGAGGAGGTGTTCGACGAGGCCGGCGATGTCTGCGGGCGCGGTGTAGAAGACGGCGTCGTGTTTGTCGCGCCAGCGGTAGCGCAGGCGGATGTCGTTGCCCGGATCGGGGGTGAGGACGACGGCGCCGCAGGCCATCGCCCAGATCATCGGCGTCGGGTCGTAGTGGTCGGTTTCGGGGATGAAGATAAAGAGGTCTTCGCGGCTGACGAGGCCACGGATCATGTCGTTCCAGAGGGTGGTTTTGTCGAGCAGGTTGGGTTTTACGGGTTGTTCGGCAAGGGCGTGGCGGATGGTGTCGGCGTTTGTGCCGGGGCCGTCGTAGATGTGGCAGGTCGGTTGTCCCGGCGCTTTGGGGCGGGCGTAGAAGTGTTCGGGGTCATAGACTTGCGGCAGCCAGAAGACGTCATGTCCCGGCCCACTGTATTCTTGGGCGACAGCGAGGTCGCTGCCTATCCAGCGCAGCCACGGCATGACGTAGAAGTTTTCTTTCATTTTTTTGCGCCGCTCCGGGGGGTCGTATTCGAGGCGGAGCATGGCGAGCGACGGCAGGGTGCGCAGGAAGAGGCTGTGGCGGTGGATGTAGTCGCCGTCGTACATCAGGACGATGCGGTCGTAGTGTTGCAGTTTGACGAAGTGGGTGAAGAAGGCGCTGATGTCGGCGCTTTGTTTGTCGTCCAGCGCGTAGAGGTCGCAGGTGCCAACCTGGACGCGCAGGGCGGCGTACAGGCTGTTGAGGTAGGTCGGTGAGTCTTTGGGGGCAATCAGCAGGACTTTCATTACGTTATAGGGATTTGTAATTCAACAGTTTAAGGCTGAAGCGGGATTCTCCATCCTTGAGTTGTTGTAATTTTACCAAACGGAGCGGGTTTTCGGCGAAGTATATTTTGGTCTGGCGGTTGCCGCTGGTTTGCAGGAAGACTTGTATTTTGAGGGTTTTGCCGCTTTTCGCGTCCTGCCAGGTTTCGTCCGGCAGACGGCTGACTTGGTAGCTGCGCACACGGTCTTCGTTGATGAGGGTGTAGTTGTGTTCGCCGATGTGACCGCGTTCGACGTCAAGCAGGCTTTGTACGACCAGAGCCAAGATATCGAGCGCCGGTTCGTTCGGGTTCACCCGCAGGGTTTTGTTTTGTGCGCCGACGATGGCCTGGATTTCGCCATTGACGGCGTTGGCGTAGTCGTAGGAGAGGTGCTGGTTGTCGTTGCCCTGCATGTCGCGGCGGTAGTAGGTCGGCACGACGCGGTCGCCGGCGATTTTGCCTTCGGCTTTTTCGCGGATTTCGCCAAAGCCGAGCATTTTGGCGGCAAGCGAGGGAGAGCCGATGGTTTCAAAGCGGTAGCCGCGTTCGGTGAAGATGGCTTCGTGGCGCACGTGCCCGGCGCCGACGCCGCGCACGGTGAGGTCGTATTCGGCGAGATAGCCTTGCAGCGCCTGCGCGCCGAGGCTGATGACGAGAAGGAGGGGGGCGAGGGCGTGGCGAAGTGTGCGCATGGCGGGGTTCCGGTAAATGTGAAGGCGGCGGATTGTGCCATGCACACCGCCGCCTCGCGATTAACGTTCGTTATTTGGCGAGCAGCGCTGAGAGCGCTGCGCCGGGGTCATCCGCCTGCATCAGCGCCCCGCCGACGAGGAAGGCGTGAATGCCGTCGGCCTGCAAGGCTTCGATATCGGCGCGGGTATGGATACCGCTTTCGCTGACCAGCAGGTAGTCGGCAGGCAGCATCGTCTTGATGCGGCGCGAGGTATCGAGCGAGACGGAAAAGTCGTGCAGATTGCGGTTATTGACGCCGATGACGCGCAACGGCAACTGCAGCGCGCGTTCGCATTCCGCCTCGTCATGCACTTCGACCAGTACATCCAGCCCCAAATCGTGGGCGAGGCGGGTAAACGCCGCCAGTTCCGCATCGCTTAACGCGGCGACAATGAGCAAAATGGCATCCGCCCCCAGCGCGCGCGCCTCGACGATCTGGTATTCATCAATAATGAAGTCCTTGCGCAACAGCGGCAGGCCGACCGCCGCGCGAATCAGGCGCAAATAATGCCCGCTGCCCTGAAAATACTTCTCGTCGGTCAGCACCGACAAACACGTCGCGCCCGCCGCCGCATAACTTTCCGCAATAGCGACCGGATCAAAACTGGCACGAATGACGCCCATGCTCGGCGACGCCTTCTTCACCTCGGCAATCACCGCCGTGCCACCAATAGCGACGCGCGCCTGCAACGCCTTCATAAACCCGCGCGGCGTATCATTGCTCGCGCTGATATTGGCGACCAGCGTATCCATATCGACGCGCTGCTTCTGCGCCGCAACCTCCAGCCGCTTGTGCGCGAGAATATCATCCAAAATCGTCGCCATCGCTTACACCTCCCTGAGCCGCTGCGAACAGGCAGCAATCCGTTCCAACTGCGCTGTCGCCTGCCCCTCGCGCATAATCGCGCGGGCGCGGGCAACCCCCTCGGCCAAATCGGCAACCGCCCCGGCCACATAAAAAATCGCTGCCGCATTAAGCGCGAGCATATCGAAACCCATCGCCGGCGTGCCATCAGCAAACACCTGACGAATCAGCGCCAAACTGTCCGCAGCGCTTTTCACCTGCAACACGCTGTGATCGCTGTAGTGCATACCAAAATCCGCCGGATTGACAACGTATTCGACAATCTCGCCGTCGGCACGCAGCTCGGCGACATCGCTCGGATGCGTGACGCTGAACTCATCCAGCCCATTGCGCGAATGCACCGCCAGCACCCGCTCCGCGCCGAGCGCACGCGCGACCTCGACCATCGGCCGCAGCCACGCCTTGCTAAACACCCCCAGCATCTGATGCTTGACGCCCGCCGGATTCGACAGCGGCCCCAGTACATTAAACACCGTGCGGATGCCAATGGCGCGTCGCACCGGCACCACATGGCGCATCGCATGGTGATAGGCCTGGGCGAACATGAAGCCGAAATTCGTCTCGGCAATACATGCCTTAACCTGCGCTGGTTCCAAATCCACGACCACGCCCGCCTGGCGCAACACATCGGCGCTGCCGGAAGCACTGCTGGCGGCGACATTCCCGTGCTTGGCGATCTTCACCCCGCCCGCCGCAGCGACAATCGCCGCCGCCGTGGACACATTAAAAAGACTGGCGCCATCGCCGCCGGTGCCGACCGGATCGACCAGCACACCGCCGCCCAAATCCGCCGGTTTAGCGAGCGCGCGCATCACCTGCGCAGCCGCCGTCACCTCGGC
>CAURAS010000043.1:0-9018 GCA_963522865.1 uncultured Cardiobacterium sp. | reverse complement strand
AAAGACGTCCGCTCCGAACTGCCCGAATACGAACTGCCGAAAGGCTGGTTCTGGCGCGTCATCTGGCGCTTCCGCCGCTACTACTATCAGGTCATCATCGCCACCTTCCTCATCAACTTCCTCGCGCTGGTCAGCTCGCTCTACGTGATGAACGTCTATGACCGCGTCATCCCGAACAAATCCATGGAAACCCTGTGGGTGCTGAGTATCGGCGTCTCGCTCGCCATCTTCTTCGAATTCCTCGCCAAACTCATCCGTGGTCACCTGACCGACATCGCGGGCAAAAAAGCCGACCTCATCATCTCCGCCGCGCTTTTCCGCCGCGTCATGCAGCTGCGCATGGCGGACAAACCCGCCTCCTCCGGCTCCTACGCCAACAACCTGCGCGACTTTGAATCCGTGCGCGACTTCATGACCAGCGCCAGCCTGCTCGCCTTCGTTGATATGCCGTTCTTCCTGCTGTTCATCACCGTGATGCATATGGTCGCCGGACAACTCGCGGTGGTGCCGCTGACCATCATCCCGGTGGTCGTCATCGCTGGCATCCTCGCGCAATTCCCGCTGGCGCGCTCCATCAACGAATCCATGCGCGAATCCTCGCAGCGACAAGGCCTTGCGGTTGAAGCCATTGAAGGCGTGGAAACCCTGAAAGTAAACAACGCCTTCAGCTGGGCGCAGCGCCGCTGGGACGCCTACACCGCAAAAACCGCCGCCTCCAGCATCAAAACGCGCGACATCAGCAACTTCGTCACCAGCTTCTCTGCCGCCATCCAGCAGCTGAACACCGTCATCCTCGTTGTCTATGGCACCTACCTCATCCATGCCGAAAACGTTCACGACCGCATCACCATGGGCGCGCTCATCGCCTGCGTCATCCTCTCCGGTCGTGCCCTCGGCCCGGTCGCGCAAATCGCCGGCCTCGCCGTGCGCTTCCAGCAGGCGCGCCTCGCCCTGCAAGGGGTGAACAACATCACCCGCCGTCCGATAGAGCGCCACACCGACCGCCAATACATCACCCTTGACCACCCGCAAGGCAAAATCGGCTTTGAAAACGTTACCTTCACCTACGGCAAAGAAGGCAAGGGCATGCCGGTTTTGAACAACCTCTCGCTCAACGTCAAGGCTGGCGAAAAAATCGCCATCCTCGGCCGCATCGGCAGCGGCAAATCCACCCTGCTCAAACTGGCCGCCGGATTGTACGAACCACAGAACGGCATGGTCAGCCTCGATGACGTCGATGAACGGCAAATTGACCCGTACTTCCTGCGCAGCGAAGTGGCGCTACTCGCCCAATCGCCGCGCCTCTTCCTCGGCACCCTGCGCGAAAACCTTGACCTCGCCCGCTCCGATGGCTTCTACAGTGACGAAATCCTGCTGAACGCGCTCAAGCGCTTCGGCCTGGAGCGCCTCATCCAAGGCCATCCGCACGGGCTGGACATGCAATTGGGCGAAAACGGCGCCGGCCTCTCCGGCGGGCAACAACAAATCGTCAGCCTGGCGCGCCTCACCCTGCGCAACCCGCGCGTCGTCCTGCTCGATGAGCCAACCAGCGGCCTGGACCAAAACACCGAACAACAAGTACTGCGCGCCCTTGCCAACTGGGTACGCGACCGCACCATGATCGTCGTCACCCATCGCCCGCAAATTCTCATGCTGGTCGATCGCATCATCGTCATGGAGCAGGGACAGATCGTCATGGACGGACCGAAACAGGCCGTGCTTGACCGCCTGAGCGGTCGTCCCGCCACCCCGCCGGGCGCGCCCGCCGCACAACCCGCCCCCGTTGCCGGACACGGCAAACAAGAAACCATCTGAGGCGCTTGAACCATGGCACTACGCAGAAAACCCAAACTGTCGCAGAAAGACCTGAAACTCGTCAGCGACCTCAACGCCGCCCTGCAAGAAGAAAAACACCGCGGCCTGTGGTGGAGCATCTTCTTCCTCACCGCCTTCCTCACTGCCTTCGTCATCTGGGCGTACAACAGCGACCTCGAAGAAGTCACGCGCGGACAAGGCTCCATCATCCCCAGCAGCCGCCTGCAAGTCATCCAGAGCCTTGACCCCGGCATCCTCGCCAAACTACACGTCAAAGAAGGCGACCTGGTAGAAGCGGGCGACATCCTCGTTACCATTGACGACACCCGCAGCTCCGCGGTACTGCGCGAAAGCGAGGCGAAAGTGGTGAACCTCGAAGCCATGCTGGCGCGCTACCGCAGCGAAGCCTACGACGAACCGCTGAAATTCCCCGCCAGCGTCGCCAAAGAACTGCGCGACCGCGAAACCAGCGCCTACAAAGCACGCCGCCGCGCACTGGACGAAGCCGTCACCGGCCTGCAACAAAGCAAACGCATCCTCGACGAACAAATCCGCCGCACCGCAGCGATGGTCAAACGTGGCGTCTCCTCTGAAATCGAACTGCTGCGAATGCAGCGCGAATCCGCCGATCTGGCGCTACAAATCAACGAACGCCGCAACCAGTACAAAACCGAGGCGAACAACGAACTGGTGCGCACCGAAGCCGAACTGGCGCAGGCGCGGGAAAACCTCGCCATGCACGCCGACCCAGTCGAGCGCGCCAACATCCGCTCGCCAATGCGCGGCATCGTGAACAACATCAAAATTACCACCGTCGGTGGCGTGATCAACGCCGGGCAGGACATCATGGAAATCGTCCCCATAGATGACACCCTGCTGGTACAGGCCTACATCCGCCCGCAGGACGTCGCCTTCGTCCATCCCGGATTGCCTGCCGTGGTCAAACTCTCCGCCTACGATTACGCCATCTACGGCGGACTTGATGGCGTTGTGACCCTCATCAGCCCGGACACCTTGAGCGACGAGCGCCGCCGCAGCGAGCTGAACCTGGATGCCAACCAGTCCTACTACCGCGTGCTGGTCGAAACCAAAAACAGCAAACTGACCGACAAAAACGGCAAAGAACTGCGCATCCTGCCGGGGATGGTTGCCACCGTTGATATCAAGACCGGCAACAAGTCCGTGTTCCAGTACCTCATCAAGCCGATTACCCGGATGAAACAGGCACTGCACGAACGCTGATTTATACATACACATCGAGCGCTCAGCTGTATGTAAATAGCGCTTCGCCTCTCGCCGCACAACCCTTCACAACCACGCCCGCCCTGCGGGCGTTTTTCCTATCTGCACGCCTAGGATCTGTTGACAATTCGCTGAACAAGTCCCTCTCCCTGTGGGAGAGGGGTTGGGGTGAAGGCAGCAAATATGAAAAAGCAGACACCAGTTCATCCACTATGCCGCTCTATTCCCAACCCAATCCCGCTGCGGGAGAGGGGAATTTCCTGCGTCTGCCAGCAGTCTTTGAACACACACTTATGAATAATAAACAGCGACTAAAGGAAAGTTTGACAGAAATTAACCCTATGCTAGTATTGCTGGCCGGGACGCAAAACCCCGCAACCCTGCCGGAATACGGGGCGAGGAGGACAAACCGCCACTCGCCGCAGACAGGAACAATGCCATTTGACAACGAGGTAACCCATGCAAACACCAGAAATCGCGACATGGTCCATTAACAGCTACTACACGCTGATCATCGCCACCATCGTCCTGCTCTTTGGCCGCTATCTAGTGCGGAAATACCGTTTCTTGCAGGACTTCAATATCCCTGAACCCGTCGCCGGCGGCTTAGTCGCGGCAGTCATCATCTACGCGCTCTACCTCTTCAACCACGTCAGCTTCGCCTTTGACAAATCCCTGCGCGAAGCCTTCATGCTGGTGTTCTTCTCCTCCATCGGCCTCAGTGCCGACTTCTCCCGCCTGAAAGCGGGCGGCTTCCCGCTGGTCATCTTCACCATCATCGTCGGCGTCTTCATCGCCATCCAGAACGCCGTCGGCGTGGGGCTGGCGGTCGCGCTGGACCAAAACCCGCTGCTCGGCCTCGTCGCCGGCTCCATCACCATGACCGGTGGCCACGGCACCGCAGCTGGCTGGGGGCCTGACCTCGAAAAAATCGGCCTCGCCAACGCGACCGACATCGGCATCGCCTGCGCCACCTTCGGCCTCGTCGCCGGTGGCCTTATCGGCGGCCCGGTCGCACGCCGTCTCATCAACAAAATGAAGCGCCAACCGCTGGAAACCCTCGACGATGGCGGCACCGATACCGGCGAAGGCGCTAACGACATGTTCGAAAAACCGGAGCGCAAACGCCTCATTACCGCCAGCTCCGCCATCGACACCTTGGCGATGTTCGCCGCCTGCCTGGCATTCGCGGAAATCATGGACGGCATCGACAAAGTCTATTTCAAACCTGTACTTGCCATCCTCGACCTGCCGAAATTCGTCTGGGCGCTGGCGTTTGGCGTCGTCCTGCGCAACGTGCTGACCAACGTCTTCCGCTTCAACATGTTTGACCGCGCCATTGACGTCTTCGGCAACGCCTCGCTCTCGCTCTTCCTCGCCATGGCGTTGCTGGACCTCAAACTGTGGCAGCTGACCTCGCTCGCCCTGCCGGTCACCATCATCCTCTTGGTACAAGTCGTCGTCATGGCACTCTACGCGACCTTCGTCACCTACACCCTGATGGGCCGCGACTACGACGCCGCCGTCCTTGCCGCCGGACACTGTGGCTTCGGCCTCGGCGCGACACCGACCGCGGTCGCCAACATGCAATCCGTCACCGAACGCTTCGGCCCGTCGCACAAAGCCTTCCTCATCGTACCGATGGTCGGCGCTTTCCTCGTTGATCTTATCAACGCCGGCTTGCTGCAAACCTTCGTCAAGGCTATCCACTAAGACACGGCGTGACCCACAAAAAACCACCGCTTGCGGTGGTTTTTTACCGTTATACATACAGCTGAGCGCTCGATGTGTATGTAAACACCGCCGCACCCGCATGCTATCATGCCGCGCGATTACCCACCGGAAACCAGACATGGCGGTTTACTTCACAGCGGATACCCATTTTTTTCACCACAACATCATCAAATACTGCAACCGCCCCTTTCGCAACGTCGCCGAAATGAACGCGGCGATGATCGCGCGCTGGAATGCACAAGTCGGCAAAGGCGACCGCGTCTATCACTTGGGCGACGTCTCCTTTGGCGGCTTGGCCGAAACCTTCCGCCTGCTCGCGGAGCTCAACGGCGAAATTTGCCTGGTCAGCGGCAACCACGATGACGAACTCGGCGCCGATCCCTACCTGCAAGAGCGCTTCCACTGGATCAAGCCCTACCACGAAGACACCCTGGACGGCCAACCGGTCGTCCTCTTTCATTACCCCATCCTCGAGTGGCGCGGCGCGCAGCGCGGCAGTTGGCACCTCTACGGCCACACGCACGGCACCGTGCGCCTGCGCGGTGCAGCGCTAGACGTCGGCATCGACGCCCATCCCGAATTCCGCCTGTGGTCGTGGGACGAAATCCGCGCCCGCCTCGCAGCCATTCCGCCCCTGCCCTACCCGCCCCGCAATCCCAAAGCCTGAACCCATGCAAGACTACACCTGGCGCCGCGCCTTCATCCTCACCATCCCCATCCTCCTCGGCTACATCCCGCTGGCCATCGCCTACGCGGTGATGTGGACGCAAAACGGCCTACCCGCGCTGTGGGCGCTCGCCGCCAGCGTCTTCCTCTACGCCGGGGCAATGCAATTCCTCCTCGCCGGCCTCTTGGTAAACGGCACCAGCCTCGGCGCGGTCGCCCTTGCCACCCTCGCCGTCAATTTACGCCTCATCTTCTACGGCTTCTCCTTCCCGACCGCCGCCTACCGCGGTCGCCCGCTGCTCCTCGCCTACAGCATCTTCGCGCTGACCGACGAAGCCTACAGCCTCATCGCGCCGATGGGACGCGACACCGACCCACGCCTCATCACCCGCATCGAAGCCCTCTGCCAACTCTACTGGATTAGCGGCACCGCCCTCGGCCTCCTCCTCGGACAAATCATCCCGCCCGCACTCACCGGGTTTGAATTTGCCCTGACCGCCCTCTTCCTCATCCTCGCACAAAGCCACAGCTACTACCGCGAACGCCGCCCGGCGCAAGCCTACGGCCTCATCGCCATCCTCATCGCGCTTGCCACCGTCAGCGAGCGTAACGTCCTGGCGACCGCCATCGCCATCCTCCTCGCCCTCCTCTGCCTCAGCCCCCGCAAAACCGCCGCATGAACCACACCGCCATCGCCGCCGCCGTCCTCGCCAGCGCCATCATCACCTTCGCCCTGCGCGCCTTCCCCTTCCTCCTCGCGCGCATCGCCCGCCGCTACGACACCACCTTTGCCTGGCTCGGCCGCGTCATGCCGCCCGGCGTGATGACCATCCTCGCCCTCTACGCCGCCAGCACCCTCAAATGGCAACCCGCCAGCGCAGCCATCGTCTCCGCAGTCTCCATCATCGCCGTTCTCGCCCTAGAGCACCGCTGGCACAATCCCGTGCTGAGCGTCGTTGGCGGCATGAGCCTCTACATCGCCGGACAAAGCCTGCTGGCGGCGGCCTGAAAACCGCCCTCCCCTGCGGCGCAAGCCGCAGCGGGAGCCACTGCCCTGCCCTTCCCGCCTTGCCATAGCCCGCCGCGCGCAGTATCGTAGCCGCTCCCGCCAACAACCCGAAAGGAACAACCATGAGCCGACCCGTCCCCGCCGTCTTCGGCAGCGAGTTTTACCCCGAAATGCCCGTCATCGCCTATGAAAACGGCGCCTGGCAACCCGTGCGCTGGCAACAGAGCGCCACCATCACCCTGCCCGCCGGCGCGCACGGCCTGCACTACGGCAGCGAATGCTTCGAAGGCCTGAAAGCCTTCCGCCAAAAAAACGGCGACATCGTCCTCTTCCGCCCGGACGACAACATCGCCCGCATGCGCCAAAGCGCGCGCCTGCTGGACATGCCCGTCCCCGAAGCCGACACCTTCCGCGAGGCCCTCTTCGAACTCGTGCGCCGCGCCGCCGACTACGTCCCGGACGCGCCGAACGCCATGTACCTGCGCCCGACCCTCGTCGGCACCGACCCGGTCATCGGCAAAGCCGGACACGGCACCACCAGCGCCCTCCTCTACATCCTCGCCTCGCCCGTCGGCGACTACTTCAAAGTCGGCAGCCCGATGAAACTGCTGGTCGAAACCGAACACATGCGCTGCGCACCGCACATGGGGCGCATCAAATGCGGCGGCAACTACGCCTCCGCCCTGCCCTGGCTGAACGAAGCCAGCCAAAAATACGGCGCGCACCAAGTGCTGTTCTGCCCCAAAGGCGACGTCCAAGAAACCGGCGCGAGCAACTTCATGCTCATCGACGGCGACACCATCCGCACCAAACCGCTCACCGACGAATTCCTGCACGGCGTCACCCGCGACTCCGTCCTGAAAGTCGCCAAAGACCTTGGCTACACCATCGACGAACGCAACCTCACCGTCGCCGAACTACAACAAGCCATCGAAAACGGCGCCGAAGCCATCCTCACCGGCACCGCGGCAGTCATCTCGCCCGTCACCAGCTTCGTTATTGACGGCAAAGAAATCCCGGTCGCCAGCCAAGAACGCGCCTTGGCCATCCGCGCCGCCATCACCGCCATCCAGTACGGCGAAACCCCCGACCGCTACGGCTGGATACACAAAATCTAAGCCCTTCCCGAAAGCCGCAACAGCGGCTTTCTTCATAACTGCTGAACAAAATATACATACACCTGAGCGCTCGATGTGTATGTAAATGGGCTGCTTGGTAGAGGCTGTCTGATTCGGCAGCGAGGTTTATAGCTATCCTCCTCAAGCCTCATACGGCGTCGCCTCACCGTACCGTCTTCGGCGACGTGCCTTGTATGAGACTTTATGAGCATCGCCACCAGCTAACCCCGGTCCTCCCCGCGGGGAAGAGACAGATTGGCGGCTTGCCCCGCTTCAGTTCGCTACGCAAATACGCTAAGACCGGGTTGTATCGAATCCATTTCACTATAAATGGGGCGTCAGTCAATCTTCGCCCGTTTGAGGCGCAGCGCGTTGCCGAGGACGGAAATGGAGCTTAACGCCATCGCCGCGCCCGCGATAATCGGGCTGAGATAGCCCAAGGCGGCGAGCGGGATACCGAGGACGTTGTAGAAGAAGGCGAAAAAGAGGTTCTGCCGGATGTTTTTTAGGGTGGCACGGCTGACCAGCAGCGCGTCCACAAGCTGATTGACGCTGTGCTGCATCAGGGTGGCGGCGGCGGTGTGTTCGGCGACGTCTGCACCGTCTTTCATCGCAAAGCTGACGTTGGCGGCGGCGAGCGCGGGCGCGTCGTTGATGCCATCGCCGACCATCGCCACTATTTTTCCTGCCGCTTTTAGCGCGTTAATGGCTTCTGCTTTGTCGCGCGGGCTCATGTTGCCGCGTGCGTCGGTGATGCCGAGCTGCTGCGCCACCCAGGCGACGGTGCCAGCGTTATCGCCGCTCATGATGCAGACTTGGATGCCGCGTGCTTGCAGGCGGGCAACGGCAGCTTGGCTGTCCGGTTTTAAGGCATCCGCCAAGGCAAAGGCGCCCAGCGGGCGGTCGTTTACGGCGACGGCAACGATGCTGGCAATCGCCCAGACGTCGCCGAGGTTATCCGGCAGCGCGAGGCCGCAGTAGTCCGGTTTGCCGACTTTGACGGTGCCAACGCCGGTGATGTCGGCGCGGATGCCTGCGCCGCTGTCGGTTTTGGCGTTCGTGGTTGCCGGCAGGGTGATGCCGCGGTCGCGGGCGGCGGCAACGATGGCGCGGGCGAGCGGGTGCGTGGCGTTTTCTTCGACGGCAGCGGCGAGGCGGTAGAGGTCGTTGATGCTTTCTGAATTATCCGCACTATTTTTAGCGGAAGATTCGCCCATGCGGGAAGCAGTTACTACGGCGGTTTGCTGTGTTTGCTCACCCCCTCCCCAACCCTCCCTCGCTTCACCGGGGAGGGGGCTTTTTTCTTCCGCCAACCACAGCGCCGCGATTTGCGGGCGTCCTTCAGTCAGCGTGCCGGTTTTGTCAAGGACGACGGTATTGACGCGCGCCGCTTCTTCCATCGCCGCCGCGTCCTTGTACCAGATGCCGTGCCGC
>CAURAS010000042.1:0-9031 GCA_963522865.1 uncultured Cardiobacterium sp. | reverse complement strand
GCGGTGATGGCGATGAGCGGCGCGCCGTCTTCTTGCCAGATTTGCCGGTAGGCGTGCGCGGAGCGTTTCGGACGGGTGTTCAGGACGATGCCGTGCAGGATGGGCAACCATTTCCAGCGCGGCAGGTCGATGACGCGGCGGTCGGAGAGGAATTCGTTGAGGTAGGGGCGCAGCGCTTTTTTGGTCGGCGCTTCGGGCGAGCCGAGGTTGATGAGGAGGACGGCGACGAGCGAGGGCATTGGGGCGGGGCTTCCGATGGGTGAGGGTCGCCATTTTAGCAATTTGGGAAAGGCGAACCGGACTTTTCGGGCTGGGACGGTTTACATACACCTGAGCGCTCGTGGTGTATGTAAATGGACGGTCTGTTTTTATTGTCTTAGTGATATCGGCGGCATGCGCGCGAACCCCACCCTGCCCTCCCCCACGGGGGAGGGGACATATCGGCGGCTTGCCTCGCTTCGTTCACTACACAAAAAGTAGCTTTCCCACGCTTTTGAACAGGTTCTTACAGCGTCGCCATGTCAATCACGAAGCGGTATTTGACGTCGCTTTTTAGCATGCGTTCGTAGGCGGTGTTGATATCCGCCATGTGGATGAGTTCGACGTCGGCGGTGAGGTTGTGCTTGCCGCAGAAGTCGAGCAACTCCTGCGTTTCTGCGATGCCGCCGATGAGCGAACCGGCGACGGTGCGGCGTTGCATGATGAGCGGCACGGTGTTGAGCGCCGTTTCGGTTTGCCCGATCAGGCCGACGAAGACCAGCGTGCCTTCCAGCTTGAGCGTCGGCAGGTAGGGATTGGCGTCGTGCGTGTAAGGTACGGTGTCAATGATGAGGTCGAACTGGTTGGCGGCGGCCTGCATCTGCGCGCTATCACCGGAATGGATGATGCGGTTGGCACCGAGGCGGCGCGCGTCGTCGGCCTTGTGCAGCGAGCGGGTAAAGAGCGCGACTTCCGCGCCGAGCGCGTGCGCCAGTTTGATCGCCATGTGGCCGAGGCCGCCGAGGCCAACCACGCCAACGCGGCTGCCCGCGCCGATGTTCCAGTGGCGCAGCGGCGACCAGGTGGTGATGCCCGCGCAAAGCAGCGGCGGCACCGCTTTGATGTCGAGGTTTTCCGGCACTTTCAGCACGAAAGCGTCGCTGACGGTGATGCTTTGCGCGTAGCCGCCGTAGGTGGGCTGACCGTCGTGGCGGTCGTGGCTGTTGTAAGTAAACGTCGCGCCGCGCTCGCAGTATTGCTCCAAATGATGCTGACAGGGCGCGCACTCGCGGCAACTATCGACCATACAGCCGACGGCAACGAGGTCGCCGGGCTGGTATTTGCTGACGGCACTGCCAACCGCGCGCACGCGGCCGACGATTTCATGACCGGGGACGACGGGGTAAATCGTGCCGCCCCAGTCGTTGCGGGCGGTGTGCAGGTCGCTGTGGCAAACGCCGGTGTAGAGAATGTCGATAACGACGTCATCGGCGCGCGGCGTGCGGGCGCTGTAGGTAAAGGGCGCCAGCGGGCTGGTGGCAGATGCGGCGGCGTAAGCGCGGATGTTTTCGCTCATGGGGTAATCCTTAGTTTTTGACTTGTGCAACCAGACGCGCGGCGTGGTCGGCAACCTTGGCAGCGTCCGGGTTCATCATCGCGTAGGACATGACCGGCGGCTGCCAATCGAAACCGCAGAGGTCGGATGTGGCGCGGAACGGCGGCAGGAAGTCTTCTGCGCTGAAGTTGTCCGCGCCGCTGTAGTCGTCCTCGCCCGCGCCGAAGGTGAAAGAGAGGATGAGGCGCTTGCCGTGCAGTGCCTTGCCGGTTGAGCCATAGGCGAAGCCGTAGGTGAAGACATCATCAATCCATTGTTTGAGCAGCGCCGGCGCGCCGTACCAGTAAATTGGGAATTGCAGGACGACGGTGTCGGTGCGGGTCAGCGCGGCCTGCTCGGCGGCGACGTCAATGCGGCCATCCGGGTAGAGATTGCCCAGTTCGCGGATTTCCACACCCGGTAAGAGGCGCGCGGTCTCGGCGAGAATGGCGCGGTTGGCGTTGGATTGGTCGAGATGCGGATGGCCGCAGATGATTAAGGTTTGCATGGTTGCTCCTGTGGGTTGGTCAATGAAAACGCGCAGTTTAAGCCTGCGCGCGGGGTTTGATTAGCGCCGTGGCGGTTAAAACTGCATTGCCCGGCGCGACAAAGTCAGACGTTAAAGCGGATGCCGCTAATCCATTTCACCCGCTCCAGCGGTTCGCGGCTAAAGAGGCTTTGTCCGCTTTCCAGTGTGGCAATGGCGGCTTTGTCGTCGTCGTCCAGCGCGAAATCGAAGACGTCCAGATTTTCCGCCATTCGTTCTGCTTTGCTCGATTTGGCGAGGACGACGATGTCGCGCTCGACCAGCCAGCGCACGATGACCTGTGCCACGCTTTTGCCGTATTTCGCGCCAATGGCGGCAAGCAGCGGGTTGCGGAAGATGTCGTTTTTGCCCTCGGCAAAAGGCGCCCAGGCTTGGACGGCGATGCCTTCGCCTTGTAGCTCGGCGACTTCGCGGGCGCGCTGGTGGAAGGGGTTGATTTCAATCTGGTTTACCTGCGGCATGACGCGGTTAAACAGCCCCAAATCGACGGCGCGGTCGGGGGTGAAATTGCTGACGCCGATGGCGCGGATTTTGCCCGCCGCCTGGTACTGCTCCAGCGCGCGCCACGTGCCGTAAACGTCGCCGTAGGGCTGGTGGATAAGGACGAGGTCGATGTAGTCGAGGTTGAGCCGCGAGAGCGATCGCTCTAGCGAGGCGGCCGCTGCTGCCTCATTGGCGTTTTCCAGCCAGATTTTGGTGGTGATGAAAAGTTCCTCGCGGGCAACGCCGCTTCGCTGTATGCCGCGGCCGACTTCGCTTTCGTTCAAATACGCCTGCGCGGTGTCGATGTGGCGGTAGCCGGCGCGGATGGCATCAATAACCGCCTGCTCGGTCTCCGCCAGCGGGATTTGATACACGCCAAAGCCCAGCACGGGGATTTTGACGCCATTGGCGAGGGTGAGGGTTTGCATGGTTGCTCCTGTGGTGAAAAGTATGCGCAGTTTAAGCGAATGGACGACATTCGCTCCATAAAAATGGCAAGACCGCCTCTGCGGGGAAAATAGCGCGTCAGTCGCCACAGGCTGAGAAAAATCACCATTTCCAGACGCTTTTTTATTGCATAACACTCAAACCAGCGCAATCCGTTACAATCGCCCCAACTCCCACCGGAGCGCACCATGTCCCACGTCCACAGCCATAATAAAACCGTCCTCAAACGCGCGCTGCTGCTCATCGCCGCCTTCATGCTGGTCGAGATCGCCGGCGGCCTGCTCACCAACAGCCTGGCGCTCCTCTCCGACGCCGGGCATATGCTCTCCGACGCCATCGCCCTCGGCCTCTCTCTCGCCGCCTTTCACTGGAGCGGCCGCCCGACCACCTTGCGCAACACCTTCGGCTACCGTCGCGGCGAAATCATCGCCGCCGCACTGAACGGCCTGACGCTCGCCGCCATCGTCCTCTGGATTGTCATCGAAGCCATCGGCCGCCTGCTGCATCCGCCGGAAGTCGCCTCCATCGGCATGCTCGCCGTTGCCGTGATTGGTCTTGCGGTAAACATCCTCATCGCCGTGTGGATGCACCGTGGCAGCGACATCCACCACAACCTCAACATGAAAAGCGCCTACCTGCACGTCTTGGGCGACCTGCTCGGCTCGGTCGGCGCCATCCTCGCCGCGTTGCTAATGCTCGCCTTTGGCTGGCGCTGGGCCGACCCCGTGGTCAGCCTGCTTATCGCCGCGCTCATCGGCAAAAGCAGCATCGGCGTGCTGAAAAGCGCGCTACACATCCTGATGGAAGGCAGCCCCGCCCATATCGACCACGAGCGCATCCTCGCCACCCTGCGCGCTGCCGACTGCGTCATCGCCGTGCATGACCTGCACCTGTGGACGATTACCAGCGGCCTCCATGCGCTCTCCTGCCACATCGTCGTCGCCGGCGACCTGCGCGTGCACGACGCTGAACGCATCGTGCAGAAACTGGCGCACGAACTCGCGCAGCACGGCATCCAGCACAGCACCATCCAAACCGAAAGCGAAGCGCACGGCCACAGCGACAGCCTCGTCTGCGCCTGCGCGGCGGAGGATGCACACGCGCATCACCACCACTAAAGCGGAGCATCGAGCCGCATATCCACATGCGCAATGCCGTCTTCCAAATACGGTTCCGAAGTCTCGACAAAACCAAACGACGCATAAAACGCCCGCAAATATTCCTGCGCCTGCGCATAAATCGCCCGCTGCGGCCAACGTGCGCGCGCCGTTTCCAGGGCAAACGCGACCAAATCCCACCCCAGTTTCCGCGCGCGCCATTCAGGCATCACCAAAACACGCCCCAAATGCACCGCTGCCTCATGGGGAATCAGCCGACAATAAGCGGCGACCCCGCCCGCATTCATGTGAAAAACATGCAGCGCCTGCAAATCCGCGGCATCCACTTCCTGATACGCACACTGCTGCTCAACGACAAACACCGCTACCCGTGCGCGATAAATGGCGTGCAATTCCGCCACGGACAAATCCGCAAACGCTTTCACCTGAAAATCCATAAAAAACTCCCGTTACCAAAGGGCGCTATCATAGCGGCACCGCCGCGCACCGGAAAACCATGAACAACGCCCTTTACAACCAAATCCGCATCTTCCAGATCATCGCCAGCGAAGGCAGCATCACCGCCGCCGCGCGCAAACTGGAAATCACCGCGCCATCGGTCAGCAAAGCGCTGAAAACCCTGGAACAACACATCGGCCTGCCGCTCTTTTCCCGCAACACCCGCCGCATCGAGCTGACCGAAGCCGGGCGCCGCCTGCTCGCGCGCAGTAGCGACGCCGTGCAAGCCTTGCAAGACGCCATCGAAAGCGTGCGCGGCGGAAGACGCACATGGGCATCCGCATCACTAAATATACATACACATCGAGCGCTCAGGTGTATGTAAAACATATCCCGCCGCGCCCCGTGGGGGAAGGGTTGAGGTGAGAATACCAATCTTCGGCGCGACGCTGTTATTCGCCCAATCCCACCATCATTTCCCATTTACATACACATCGAGCGCTCAGCTGTATGTATAACTTCCCCAGCACCACACGCATGGCAGCGGGTTGCCGCGCACCCCTGCCACACCCCGGAAAATCCAGGTAAAATGCGCGCCTTCACACTTTCAGCACAACACTCTCAGAGGGTACGGAACATGAAACACACATGGTTGGGCGCCGCATTGGCCGCGCTTCTGCTCAGCGGTTGCAGCATTTATGGCAACGAAAACGCGCGGATTGTTGACCGCAATGTCGCCTACGGTCAGCCGGGCGGGCAAGGCGGGCTGCAACCACAGCAGCCGCAACAGGGCGGTTTCAATTTTAACGGCGGTTATGCCAGCGCCGGGCAGGCGGTGCCGCCCCCGGTCAATGCCGGCAATTATGGTTTTAACAACAACCAGCCGCTGCGCCCGCAGATGGGACAGCCGCCGGTCAATACGCCCGCCGTGCCGAACGTGCCGCCGCCCGTGCAGCAGACGCAGGTGCAGGCGGCGAGCCCCTATCAGCCCGCCGCGCCCACGATTGCCAAGACACCCGCACCCGCACCGGGTTGGGGCGCGCCTGCCGACCAGCCGAAGGTTACGCCTGCGCCGAATGCCAACCAGCCCGCCGCACCGGGCGCGGCCGCCATTCGTGATGCGGTGAAAGAAGCGCCGAAAGTGGCCGTTGCCGACCCCGCTGCGGGTGCGAACAACAAGCGGCAGGCGCTGCGTCCGAACACTGGCACTGAGCCCGCCGCCAATCCGACCGCGCCACCGCCGGTGGAAACGAAAACTGTCGCCAGCGCGCAGGAACCCGCCGCGCCGAAAGCGGAAGGCGAAACCGCCGTCTCCGCACTGCTCAAGAAAGCCTCCGGCTCGCTCGGCAAGGGCGATTTGGACGGCGCGGCGGCGTATCTGGAAAACGCGCAGCGTCTTGACCCGAAAAACAGCAAAATCCTCTACGACATCGCCAACATCCGCTATCACCAAGGCCGCTACAAAGAAGCGGAAAGCATGGCAAGCCGCGCCGTACAAACCGGCGGCAGCAATGCGATGCTGAAAAAATCGTGGTCGCTCATTTCCAACTCGCGTAACAAGCTGGGCGACAGCCAGGGCGCGGTGCAGGCCGCGACCAAAGCCGCATCGTACTGATTTGGCTGACATCAAGGCGCTGTTCGCCGCAGATGGCGCGCTGGCGCAAGCGGTGCGCGATTACCAGCCGCGACCGGGGCAACAGGAACTGGCAGAAGCCGTCGCCGACAACGTGTCGGACGACGGCATTTTGTTGGCAGAAGCAGGCACCGGCACCGGCAAAACCTTCGCCTACCTCTTGCCGCTCCTCGCCAGCGGCAAAAAAGGACTGGTCTCGACCGCAACACGCAACCTGCAAGAGCAGATTTTTACGAAAGACTTGCCGCTGGTACGCAAAGTGCTGCGCTCCACCGCGCGCGTCGCCCTGCTCAAAGGACGGCGCAACTACCTCTGCCACCACCACTACCACCAATACCTCGACAGCGAACCGCACACCGCCGAAGAAAAAGCGTGGCGGCGCGCGATAGAGCGCTTCTTCGACAAAACAGCCGACGGCGATCTGGTCGCCCTGACAGAAATCCCGGAAGACGCGCCGGTACTGGCGCGCATCACCTCCACCGCCGAAAACTGCCTCGGCCGCGACTGCGCCTTCTTTGAAGAATGCTTCGTGCAGCAGGCGCGGCAGAAGGCGAAAGAAGCAGACGTCACCATCATCAACCACCACCTGCTGCTCGCCGATTTCGCCCTAAAAAGCGAGGGATTTGCGGAAATCCTGCCGGACATACAAGCGTTTGTCATTGACGAAGCGCACCACCTGCCGCTGACCGCCATCCACTTCCTCGGCGACCGCCTCTCCGCGCGCCAACTGCTCGGCTTCATCAGCGACGGCGAAGCAGCAGCACTCGCAGAAGCGCCGGACGCGCTCGAACTGCGCGAAACCCTACGCGACCTCAAACTACAACACAGCAAAATCCTCCTCGCCGTGCGCCAGCCGACAGAAACGCGGCTGGACGAAGAACAACTGTTCGCGCACCGCTCCTTCTGGACAGAATTACAGGCGCTGGCGGCGCTGTTTGAACTGCTGCACATACAACTCGCGCCGCAAAAAGCGCGCGGCAAACTGCTCGCCCATCTCGACGGCCGCTGTCAGGACCTGCAAAAACTGCTCGCCGCCTTCCTCGCCGAAGACCGCGCCGCGCTGCCCGCTACCGCAGAAAAAACCGGCAACGACGCAGAAAACAACGACAAACCGCCAGTACCGCGCGCCATCTGGCTGGACGTCGGCCCGCGCCACTACACCCTCTGCTCGGTGCCGGTCAATGCCGCCGGACGCTTCGCCAGCTGGATAGCGAACAGCAACGCCAGCTGGGCCTTCCTCTCGGCAACGTTGGCGGTAAACGGCAAATTCGACCACTTCAGCCGCGAACTCGGCCTTTCCGAATACCGCAGCATCCAACTACAAAGCCCGTTCGACTTCCGCCACCAGGCGCTGCTCTACCACCCGCCCGGCCTGCCCGACCCGAACGACGCGCGCTACAACGACGCCCTCATCAGCGCCATCCTGCCCGTACTGGCACGCAGCCGCGGCCGCGCCTTCCTGCTGTTCACCAGCTACAAAGCGCTGCACGCCGCCGAACGCGCCCTGCGCGACAGCGACTACCACCTGCTGGTACAAGGCCGCGCCGGCAAAAACATACTGCTGGCCGACTTCCGCCGCCACGAACGCGCCGTACTACTCGCCACCTCCAGCTTCTGGGAAGGCGTGGACGTGCGCGGCGACCGCCTCGTCTGCGTCGTCATCGACAAACTGCCCTTTGCCGCGCCGAACGACCCCGTCACCCGCGCCCGCCACCGCCTGCTCGAAGACAAAGGCCTCTCGCCCTTCATGCACGACACCCTGCCGCAAGCCATCATCACCCTGAAACAAGGCGTCGGCCGCCTCATCCGCGACAGCGGCGACTACGGCGTACTCGTCCTTGCCGACCCGCGCCTCACCCAAAAAAACTACGGCCAAACCTTCCTCAACAGCCTGCCGCCCATGAGCAAAACCCGTAAAATAGAAGTCATTGACCGCTTCTTCGCCTACCACGAAACCACCAAAACCGCATGATCCCGCCCAACAAACACAGCACCCTGCTCGCTCTCGACACCTCCGGCCCCGCCTGCTCCGTCGCCCTGCTTGCCAGCGGCAACACCCTGCAAGCCTACGAACTCGAAGCACAAAAACACACCCGCGAAATCCTGCCGTTGGTGGACAAACTCCTGCAAAAAGGCGGCATCGAAAAAAGCGCCATCCAGGGCATCATCATCAGCGCCGGACCGGGCGCATTTACCGGCCTGCGCGTCGGCGCGGCAGTGGCGATGGGACTGGCCGCCGCCTGGAACGTACCGCTGTTGCCCGTCTCCTCGCTGGCCCTGCTCGCCGCCACCGTCAAACGCCATAGCGGCGCCAACAAAATCCTCGCAGTGATGGACGCGCGCATGGGCGAAGTCTATGCCGGACTGTACGACAACGGCGTGTGCATCGGCGAAGACCGCGTCTGCGCGCCAGAAGCCTTGCCCGCCGAATGGTTTGACGGCGCCCTGGTCGCGGGCGCGGGAACGGTGTACGCCGAGCGCTTCCCGCAAGACGCGACACTCGCCGAAGACCACTACATGCCGGAAGCCATCGACGCCTTCAGCCTGCTCGACAGCGCCGCCTGGCAACCGCCGCTACAAGGCATCGAACTGCACTACCTGCGCAACGACGTCGTACAACGGTAAGCCGCCGCGATGAATACCGCCCCGCCATTTATAGCAATCCTCCTAAAGCCTCATACGGCGTTGCGTCGCCTCGCCGTACAACCACGTACTGTCTTCAGCGGCGCGCCTTGTATGAGACTTTATGAGTATCGCTATACATACAGCACGAGCGCTCAGGCGTATGTAAA
>CAURAS010000041.1:0-9109 GCA_963522865.1 uncultured Cardiobacterium sp. | reverse complement strand
GGCTGTAGAGGGCGAGGTCGCCGTTTTCGATGTGGCCGTATTCGTGGGCGATGACAGCCTGGAGTTCGTCGCGGCTGAGGCTGTCCAGCGCGCCCTGGCTGATGGTGAGTGCGAGGCTTTCGTCTGCGCCGCCGAGGATGAAGGCGTTGATGCTCATATCGCGGCGGTGGATGTAGGTTTCCGGCGGTGGTCGGCCGGAGGCGGCGCTCATTTCGGCGACGAGGTTGGTGTAGATGCGGTCGCGCGGGTGGTCGTCACGGGTTGGTTCGGCGCCGAGCGCGCGCGCTTGTTCGCCGGCGCTGCGTTCGCGCATTTTGCGCCGCGCGTCGCTGTAGGCGAGCAGCATGATGGCGGTCGGGATGAGACCGACGGCGAGGCTGATCCAGAGGTAGCGGCTGGCGAAGTGCGCTCCGCTGGTGGCGGCGATGAGCGGGGCGATGCCGAAGAGGGTGAGCGCGCAGGCAAAGCTGTAGCTAAGGTAGCTGGCGAATGCCGCGAGCCAGAAGGCGAGGTTGAGGCGACGGCTGGCGGCGGCCGCCTCGCGGTGTTTGGCGCGGTAGGTGGTCATGGCTTTTCTGGTCGGCGTTTACATACGCTTGAGCGCTCGTGGTGTATGTATATTTGGGACGGTTTTGTGGTGAGGGGTATTGAAGCGCTGTAGGTGTTGTCGCTACGCAGCGTTTTAACACCCCCACCTCCATCCTCCCCCGCTTCGCAGGGGGCTTCGTTTTAGTCGAATTTGACTTGCACCGGCTGGCGTTTGTCGGCGATGTCTTCGATTTCCAGCAGTTCAGCGGCGCGGAAGCCGAACATCCCGGCGATGATGTTCGCCGGGAATTGTTCGATGGCGCTGTTGTATTCGGTGACGCTGTCGTTGTAGTGCTGGCGCGAGAAGGCGATGCGGTTTTCAGTAGAGGCGATTTCTTCGCGCAGTGCGGCGAGCTGGTTGTCCGCTTTGAGGTCAGGGTAGTTTTCAAAGGTGGCGTAGAGGCCGCCAAGGCGCGCGCCCAGCGCTTGCTCGGCTGCGGCAAGTGCGCCGACGCCCGTGCTGCCGCCGCTGCCTTCGGTGTTTTTCAGGGCGTTGGCGGCGTGGTTGCGCGCGGCGATGACCGCGGTCAGCGTTTCTTGTTCGTGCTGCAGGTATTTGCGCGCGACTTCAACGAGGTTCGGGATGAGGTCGTAGCGGCGGGTGAGTTGGACGTCAATTTGCGCAAAGGCGTTTTTCGCGTCGTTGCGGTAATTGACGAGGCGGTTGTAGATGGCAATGCTCGCAATGACAGCGAGGGCGACAAGGGCGAGGACAATCCAGCCAATCATGGGTTTTCTCCTGTTGGTTCAAGGGGTTTCCCGCATTGTAATGAGCGCGGTCGGTGCTTGCAAGTTGGTCATCTTCTCTTTAGAATCCGCGCCCTGAGTTCGCCAGGCAATCGCTGATCTTCGGATTGGAGGAAAGTCCGGGCTCCACAGGGCGAAGTGCCGGGTAACGCCCGGGCGGCGCGAGCCGACGGAAAGTGCCACAGAAAAGATACCGCCTGCGTGCAGGTAAGGGTGAAATGGTGCGGTAAGAGCGCACCGCAAGGCTGGTAACAGGCTTGGCAGGGTAAACCCCACTCGGAGCAAGACCAAATAGGGAATCGTTGCGGCGACCCGCCGTGATTCCGGGTAGGTTGCTAGAGGTAGCCGGTAACGGTTATCGCAGATGAATGATTGCCCTCGACAGAACCCGGCTTATCGGCGAACTCTTTTTTTTCTCAATGTCCCCGTAGCTCAATTGGATAGAGCGTTCCCCTCCTAAGGGAAAGGCTGGAGGTTCAATTCCTCTCGGGGGCACTTCTCTTTTATAGTCTGCTGCATATATTGCAGAATAACATACAGCCGGGCTATAAAATCTTTCTTCACCATCGGTTTTCAGGAAATAACATGAAAAGAATTGTCTTGGTTTGCGCCCTCTCTGCGGCAGCATTGGCGCCACAAGCCTATGCGGCTGGATTGCCGGTAGTCTATGGCACCGCCGAGAAAGTCGTACAGGTTTTTGATTTGCCCGATCAAGAACCGTTCCTCGCGGAAAATGGCAAATATGCGGTTGATGTCGGCTATTGCTACAAGCAAGTACAAGTTTTCTTCCTGCCTGTTTGGAATTATAACGAGCATTACTGTGGCTACATTAACGATGAGACTTATACGGATACTACCAAGGAAGATTTTTTGGGAGTTTCCAAAGAACTTTCTTTAGATACCAGTTGGAATGATGGTAAATCCAAAGTGCCTTTATGGGATCGGATTGGCGGGAAAATCATTCTTGGCGGAATTGTGCTCTTTGCAATCCTGCGCGCCCTGTTTAGAAGAAGACATGATGAGGATTAATTTCTGTTTTTCCGTATGAATAAAAAGCGCCCCGATAGGGGCGTTTTTTTATATGGCTTTTGGATTTCAGAAATCGTTGCGGTAGCGGTCAGCCCACGAACAAGACAAGATTCAATGAAAAACATGGAAAGCCAGAAACCCAAAAACCGCCTTACATTACAGCGGTTTTTGGATTTTATGAGGATAAAGGGCATCGAACTCTTGAGATATTAGTTTGATTTACATGTTGTTTTTATGGATCAATTTTTTACATCCCAACAAAAAATGTTTGTTTGGCGTTCGAGCTGGTGGGGGAATTTTTCGTGGATGCGCTGCCTCGGTTTTTCGGGTGAGTGGGCAAGGTGCATTTTTGTACTTTAGCGGCGAAGGTAAAAGCGGGGGGCGGTTTCCTTCGTTGCAGGTTTCTGAAAACTTCAGAGGATTACAGCCAGAGGGAGAAGCTGCCCTGGTCGGGTTTTCGGGAGCAGTACGCGCGCGGGGCTAATTCCGCCATTGGCGGTTTTTGTCAGCACTACGCGCGCGGCTAACTTCTCCGACGCTATCGTAATTCCAATAGCATCTTTTTTGCGAGCAGTACGCGCGCAGGAGCAGGATTCAAGTTTGAAGCCTGATCAAGGGGTAGTCAGTTTGTACCCTCCCTTCTGTGGCAAGGGGGTCGCAGTTTGCGACTCCCTCAAAGGGTGCCGCCACGGCCTCCCATGAAGGGGGCGCAGTTTGTGCGTTCCCTTTTGCGAGTTGGTCGTAAAAAGGTTGGTGCAGGTCAGTGATGGAATCCCGTCTTTGGCAGGTTTCCAGTGGTGAAAGTGAGCAGGGATGCAGCACGGTTTCACAGTAAGGGGTTGTTTCAGTTGGTAGTTGAAAAATCAGCCAGGGAAACGCAACGGGTTGTGCGAGGCCTGCCGCGTGGTCGTCGGCCTCATGGGTAGGGATGCGGGCAAACGCAACAGCAAACGCAACGCCTTTGCCGTCTGTTTGGCGTTGTAAGCCGTTTTCCGGTGGCAGGTAGTGGAGTTGGTCGTCTTCACCTTTATGGGGCGCTGTAGGCGGTTTTAGGCTTCAGCCAGTGCGGGAGCTTTTTTGGGGGCAGGTGCTCCGTCTCCGGTGGTCGGGGTAATGCTCGCGTCTGCCAACAGTTTGTGCAGGGCTTCCAGTGTCGTGTCGTCGTCCAGCAGATCGTAGAGTTCTTCGCGCGTGATGCCTGCCGCTTTCGCCAGTTCGGTCATGCCGCGCGCTTTGGCTATGGTTTTGATGGCGTGGGCGAGGATGGCGGGGTCGTTTTCGGCGGCTGCTTCTTCGGCTGCGATTTGTAAGTAGGCGGCGATGTGTTCTTCGTCGTCCAGCGTAGCGGGTGCTGTCGTAGGTGATGAGTTTTTCTGTCATGAGGTTTCTGTGGGGATGGCGGTTTGCCGCGCATAGTTGCCGTTCTTCACGTCTTGCAGGGCTCGAGTCAGGCTTTCGGCGTCCGCGTCGTCTGCGATGACGACAGCCACCATGTCGGGAATGTTCCAGTCTTTCGGGTCAGTCATGCACGGCTACCAGTCGCGCAGGGATGACGGCAGGCAGTGCCTTTTGTTCGGCCTGCCAGAGGTCATAGGTCGCCTGATGGCGTAACCAGCTGCCCGCGCTTGGGCTGTCTTCGCCCAGCCAGAGTTGCAGGCGTAGCGCCATGTCGGCGGTGATGCCGGTTTTGCCATTGATGAGGCGGGAGAGGGTTACGCGCGACACGCCCAGCTGTTTGGCGGCTTCGGTTACGGTCAGGCCGAGTTCGGGCAGGATGTCGTCGCGTATCAGCAGACCAGGGTGCGGCGGGTTGTGCATTCGCATGGGTGTCTCCTAATGGTAGTCCTGGTAGTCCACGATTTCAGCGTTGCCGTTTTCCAGCCGGAAGGTGATGCGCCAGTTGGCGCTTACTTTCACGCTGTAATGACCGCGCAGGTCGCCGGTAAGGGCGTGCAGCCGCCAGCCGGGGAAGTTCATATCTTCCGGACTTTCAGCGCTGTCCAGACGGATGAGAATGGCCGATATTTTTGCTGCATGCGCAGGCTGGATGCCGGATGTGTTGCCGCTGCGGTAGTAGCGTTCGAGGCCTTTATGGCGGAAGCTGATTATCATGGCTGTATCGGGGTGGTTTACGGACGATTGTAGCGCAGAGGGTTACAAGGGGGCAACCAGGGGACGGGGTCGGCATTACCTACTCCATGTTGTTAATGTTTCGGCCTCGTCGCTGGAATATATAAGCGCAAACGCGAAAATTAGCGGGAACCTTGAGTTATCTATTTGTTTCTGTTTTGAAAAAAAAGGCACCCGCTGCCCTGTTTTCTTGCGGGTATTGTGCGGGTACCGCGGGTACTTTGGCGGGTACCGCCCTGTTTGGGTACCCGGTGGTTCCCGTTCGGTACCCGCTATTTTTTTTCAGCGGGTACCTTTTTTTCTTTCTTTTTTATGTTGTTATGTAAAGGTTCCCGCTATTTCTCATATTTACGCTTTATAGAGGGTTTTTCTTAACCAGAATTCATGTTACCGCAATGTTTGGCGGGTGGTTTGCAGGCATGAAAAAACCGCCCCGAAAGGCGGCTGTTGGTTAGGCGTCTTCTTCGCCCGGTGGTTCTATGCCGATGAGGATGTAGTAGCGCCCCTTGCCTTTGAGCTGGTGTTGCCAACGCCCCGGTGCTTTGGGTTGCAGCCAGCCGATGGCGTGTAGCACTTGGCAGGCTTTATTGGCTTCGTAGCCACGGGCAATTTCGCCACGGAAAACGGCGGGGGTAATCCAAAATTTCATTTGGTCGCCGATGGCCTCTTTGTATCCCGCGTGGTCGCTGTAGGTCTGTGGGTCGCCCTCGCCGCCTCGCCATGTCCGCCACGCAAAGCGGTTGGTCATGCCCCAGGTTTGCAGGAAGTCTTCCGCCTGTTCGATGATTTTGCGGTCTTCGTGTTTGCCGCTGCCCTGGATGGCGTCCATGAAGGCGTCGATGTGTTTGCGTGCTTCGCCCACGGCGTCGATGGTGGCGAGGTGGGCGATGTATGCCCGCCCCGCCGTGCCGTGGTTTTTCTCCCCTTCGCTGGTGAGGTGTTCGGATAGTTCTGCCCCGCCCGCGAAGCCGTGCAGGGTGTCGTAGATGCCCATGCCTTTGCCCGCGTCGGCCGGGATGGCGGGCAAGCGGGTGGCCTGCCCCGCCTGCCAGTCTTTGCCTTCGGTCTTGAGGTAGCCGTCCAGGTTTTTTTCTCCGGTGGATAGCAGCATGATGCGCCAGCGGTTAATGGCACGGTTGCCACCTTCTTTCGCGCCCTGGATTTTCCCCGTGCCGTTCAAGACGGCGTAGGCGGTTTGTGCGGCGGTGCGGGCGCTTGCCTGGCCGATTTCGTCCAGTACCAGCAGGCCGTCGTTACGGGCGGCGGCGGTGTTGCTGAAGCCGTGCGCGGTGCCTTCCCAGGTTAGTTTCAGTTCTTTGGGGTTGCCCCATACCGACAAGGTAAACAGCGCGGCGGTGGTTTTGCCGTCCGAACTGTCGCCGTAGAGGTGGAAGCCGCCGCTTTCGTGGCCGAGCAGGTCTAGCAGGGGCGCGGCGAAGGCACAGCCGAGGGCGAGGCAGAGGCGGCTGTTGTCTTCGGCCAGGCGGGCGAGCGCCTGCCAGTCTGCAAGGCTTCCTTTGGGCTGGTAGTCCGCCCCTTGCGAGGTGTCGCCGTGGTAGTGGATGTTCTCCGCCGCTCCGAGTACTTCGCCGCTTGGCAGGATGTAGGCGCCACTATGCCAGCCCGCTGTTTTGGCGAGCTGCCAGCGGGTGTTTTTGCCGCTGCCTTGTAGGTAGTCGGCGAGGCGTTCGCGCTTTTTCCGCCCCGCTTTGATGGCGATGCCGAGGCGTTGCAGGGCGCGCCAGCCCGCCGGGGTGCCGATGTCGCCCATGTCGAGCGCGGCGTGGTGGGTGGTGTGGTAGCGGTCGCGCCATTCGATGATGCGCCAGTTGCCGCCTTCTTCGTCCACGGCGCGGCCGATGAGGTGGATGGCGTCGGCGAGGTGGTCGCGTTGTTCTTTGCCTTCTTCGTCGTAGGTTATCCAGCAGGTGCCGCCCTCGTCGGCGCGGTAGTAGGCGGCATCGGTCGGCGCTTCGAGGTCGTCGAGGCCGAGTTTTTTGTTCCAGTTGGTCATGCCTGCTTCCTCGCGTTGTAGTGGTCGAGGGCGTCGCCGTGATCGGGTTTTTTGATGGCGACTTTTATGCCTGCCCGCAAGGCATGGGAGGCGAGCGCATCGCCTGCCCGCCAGCCGGGGACGTCGCCGTCGCATTTTTTTCGCAGGCAGGCGTTCGCCATAGTGGTGCAGCGCCAGTTTCTGCCCGCCGTGGGTGTAGGTCAGGTGTAGGCCTGTGGTGCGGCCGCCGCTGTCGGTGATGCGGCCAATCATCGCCGGGTACTCGCCCAGTTTCTCGCCGTTGTGCCAGTAAGGAAGGCGGGGGTGGTGGCATAGGTCGTGGACGTCTTCCGGGAAGGGCAGGCCGCGCCCTTCGAGGTAGGCAGCCACGGGTCGCCTGCTTCCAGTGGCAGAGCGCTGTTCCAAATGCTCAAGAGGCGGTCGATTTGGTCGCGTGGCTGCGTGGTTGGCGCCCGTTTCGGCGGGCGGGGCAGGTCGTCCTTCCCCGATGCCCAAAGCGTCTGAAACGGCCGCGGCGGCGGTTTTGTAGTCGCAGTCGAGCCAGTGCATCACCAGGTGGAAGCCGTCGCCGTTGCCGCAATGGGTGCAGATGTAGGAGCCGTAGCCGTCTTTGTCGTCGAAGCGGTAACGGTCGCGGTCACCACAGACGGGGCAGGGCTGGTGTTTGTTGGTCAGCTTTTCCGCTGGGATGCCGAGCGCGGGCAGGATGTGCCGCCACTGGTAGCGGGCGGCGTGGCGCAGTTCATCGCTTCGCATGTCGGCCTCCTTGGCAGGCAAGCTGTTCCCGTAGGGCTTGCAGGTGTCGGCCGTCGTCGTCCAGCTGGCTGTAGGCGGCGTCGAGCAGGGCGTTCAGTGGCCGCCCCTTTTCGTGTTCACGCATGAGCCATTCGAGCAGTGCCGCCGCTCCGTTCGCCTCTATGGTGGCGAGGGTCAGCGTCATGTCCAGGCGGGCGGCGTGTTCGGGGGGTAGGGGCTTGCCCGTGAAGGCGAGGCCGTCCAGGGCGGGGAGGATTTCCGCGTAGGCGTGGTAGTTATTGGATGGCATGATCGCCCCCTTCGCTACGGGCGAGCAGTTCGGCCAGGGCGGTGAGTCGGCTGCCGTCCTCGTCGATGTCGCGCGCGGCCTCGTTCAGCAGGGCGATGAGTGAACGCCCTTCATTGTGGCCGTGTACCAGCCATTGCAGCAGAGCCGATGCCCCGTTGATTTCAGCAAAGCCAAAGGCAAGGGTTGTGCGCAGTTCGCGGCGGGTGTCGTCGTCCTTCACGTGCGCCCAGGATTGCCCCGCCCCTTCGAGCAGGGGCAGGATTTCGGTGTGATCGTGGTATTTCATGTCGCTACCCCGCTTTCTTTCGCCCAGGCGATGTGTTCGCGGATGGTCGCCAGTTCGGCCAGGACGTTGCCCGCCAGGATGGAGAAGGTCGAGAGCGCCCGCGCTACGTCATTTACCGGCGTGTTTTGCTGGTAGGGCTTGAGTTGCTGCCAGTCTTCAGCCATGCGGGCGAAGGTTTCGAGCAGGTCGGTGAGGTTGTCGTTGGCGCGCTCCTCCGTGCATTCTTCCGTCTTCGCTGCCTTCCTCGCCGCGTTCGGGTCAATGCCTTGGGCGAGGTCGGCCAGGAAGTGGGCATGCAGGGCGCGGGCATCTTTCAGTCTTACCCGTGGATAGACGCCAAAGCTGGCAGTCTTCATATTTGCCGTCGAAACGGTAGGCGGCGCGCCAGTATCGCCCCTTGGCGGTAGGTAACGTGTAGATAGAGGCCGTGGCCGTCAGCATGCTTGCCGGGGGCGGTCAGGTTGCGGCAATGACGGTCGGTGAGCTTTCCCATAGCGGTTTCCGGGGGTGTTGTTGGTATTTTTTTGCCGTCGTGGCGGCGTGAGTATATATACCAACAAAATTGTTGGCATTCCGTGGTTTTGTTGATAGCTCCTGATTGCAGGGAAAGCGCCTTAACCCTTTGGTTTTAAGGCAAAAAGAAAGCGCCTGATAGGCGCTGATGGTTAAGTGTGGAGCGGGTGAAGGGAATCGAACCCTCGTCGTAAGCTTGGGAAGCTTCTGCTCTACCATTGAGCTACACCCGCGTAGTGGTTGCGATTATAGCGGAATTGGTGCGATTCGGCGGGGTTTTCTTGCTGTCTTCGTTTTATTTGTGCGCAATTCGCCGGTTCAGGACCGAGCAGATCGCACCGGTAACCACCAGCGCGGCGCCGAAAGCGGCGAGCAGGTTGAGGTCGGGAGCGGCGAATTTCGCCGGCACCAGCCAGTGCGCGAGGGCGGCAAAGGCGATGGTAAAGAGCGGCACGAGGGTGATGGTGGTTGAGACTTTGCCGACTTCCCAGTGGTTCAAGGCTTCTGCGAACGCGCCGTAGGCAATCGGCGTGTTGATGCAGCAGTAGAACAGGCAGAGCCACTGGTAGCCGTTGAGATTGCCCAGTTCCGACCAGTCGGCGAACGGTGCGGCGAAAAGCGCGCAGCCGCAGTAGAAGACGAACAGCACTTGCGGCGCGGTGAAGCGGCGCAGCAGCAGTTTCTGCACGAGGCCGTAGGCCGCCCAGCTAAAGCAGCCGAGCAGGCTCAGGGTGATGCCGAGCATTTGGTGGTTGGC
>CAURAS010000040.1:0-9111 GCA_963522865.1 uncultured Cardiobacterium sp. | reverse complement strand
GCCCTGCAACGCCACATCCCGCCGACGGCAACCATTGACGCGGTGGACAACGCCGCCGCGATGACCGAGCGCCTCGCCGCCTACGTCGAAGGCGCCGGCATCAACAACATCCGCGTCCAGCAGGCCGACATCACCACGCTCGACTACGCCCCGGCCGACCTCATCATCCTGGCGTTCACCCTACAATTCATCCCGCCGGAAGCACGCGACGCGCTGCTCGCCCGCCTGCGCCAAACCCTGCGCCCTGGTGGCGCGCTGCTGCTCGCTGAAAAAACCCGCTCGGACGACGACCGCCTGCGCCAGTGGCATGAAGCCTTCAAGGCATCGCAAGGCTACTCACAAATGGCAATCGCGCAAAAACGCGAATCGCTGGAGCGCGTCATGCAAACCGACCACGCCGCGACCATCGAAAACCGCCTGCAACAAGCGGGCTTCACCCGCATCGAACCCTGCTTCCGCGCCCTGCAATTCTGCGGCTGGGTAGCGAGCGCCTAACCCGCATTTACATACACTACGAGCGCTCAGGTGTATGTATAACATCGCCTCTATCTACATACCCCATCCCGCTACCTGAAATATAAAAAAACGCCCATGCCCAAACCGCTCACAGAAATGAGCCTGCAAGAACTCTGGCGGCTCTTTCCCATCCAGCTCACCCCGCACCGCCCGGAATGGCGCGACTGGTATGCCGCAGAAGCCCGGCAATTACAAAACCTGCTGCGCGACCATATTCAGTCCATCGCCCATATCGGCAGCACCGCCATTCCCGGCATTTGGGCAAAGCCGATTATGGATATCCTGATTGAAGTGGCGGATAAAACCGCCTTGCAAAATGCCGCTGCCATTCTCAGCGCGCACGGATATTTACAAATGTCGGCAAGCGAAAATCGTATTTCATTCAATAAAGGCTATACCCCGCAAGGCTTTGCCGAACGGGTTTTTCATATCCATTTACGCCTGCCCGGTGATCATGACGAATACGATTTCCGCGATTACCTGCAAACGCATCCCGATATTGCCAAACAATACGAAGCGCTGAAACTTTCCTTGTGGAAGCGCTATGAACACGACCGCGATGGCTATACCCATGCCAAAGGCGATTTTATCCGCGAGATCACCGCTCGCGCGCAAGCAGAAAATCCACGCAACTTAGATTAGCGCGGCACGGGCATAACCCAACCTATCGACGCAGCATCTTATATTTCGTCCGATTGCTCTCACGACTTAGCGCCATGCAAAAAAAACCTTTCATCCTGAATTTCATCATTATCCTTGCCGCACTGATAAGCTGTGCCATTGCCGGAGAGTTTTATCTCAGCACGCTGTTGCTAATGCTCCCCGTCTATTATCTCGCTTATGCCATTTATCTTGCGCTGAATTACCGCCAGCGCTCATATCACAGCACGTACAACAAAAAACTGTTTTGGATTCCGCTTGCCAGTTTTTTGCTTTATCTCATCGCGCTCGCCGCATCATTCACCATTTACTGGCAGATTGAGCGCGACGTCGCTGCGGAAATCCAGAAAATTCCGGTCTGCGCGGTGAATGAAGATTGCAGCGAAGCAGTCGTCGTAACTTATCACCAGCTTCTGGAAAAACGCTTTTTCCTCACCCGCGATAACCGCTGCGTTCGCCTGCGTAGCCCTGGTTATGCGCTGGTTAAAAGCGCGTTGGAATATTGTCAGCCTGAAAACCGCAAGGAGCATTTATGAACGGCATTATTGATCTTTACCAATACATTGCCGGGGTGATTGCCGTCATTCTTGTCCCCGGCCCCAATTCGCTTTATTGCTTGAGCGTCGCCGGGCAATTTGGCGCGCGCAATGCCTACCGCGTCATCGCTGGCATTCTTTTGGGCGACAGCATTTTGATTCTTTCGACCATTTTTGGCGCGGGCGCCCTAATGCGCGCTTATCCGCCCATTTTCCACGTGATTAAATTCGCAGGCGGACTCTATCTTGCCTGGCTAGGCTTTAATTTGCTCAAGGGCGCGTGGCTCGCTTGGCAGACGCGACGCAATACGCAACCGGTAGCGCCGAAACTGCAAAAGCAGCGCTTCTTTCGCCGCGCGCTGACGTTAAGCCTGATGAATCCCAAAGCCATTCTGTTTTTTCTCTCGTTCTTTACCCAATTTGTGCGCGATGATGCGCCGTATCCGGTGATTAGTTTCCTGATTCTGGCGCTCATTTTGCAATCGGTCAGCTTTACCTATTTGAATGTGCTGGCGTTCGCCGGCGCGCGTTTAAGCCAATTCTTTTCCCGCTCCCGCGCATTGGCAGCAATGGGTATGGCAGGCGTGGGATTGTTATTCATCGGCTTTGCCGTGAAGTTATGGACGGCGAGCTTGTAATCCCCATACCCAATTGCCAAAATGATGCGGCATATTTGCTCCCTTGTCCTTGGGCGGGAGAGGGGCAGGGTGAGGGGGCGTTTCGCAGAAATGCTTTATTCGCGTCATTCATATAAAAATAACCCGCCGCTTATTCACCGGAGATTCCATGAGCATTACGCAAACACAAATTGATGCCTTCGCCCGTTTTCTCGACGACTTGCAGCGCCGCATTACCGACGCGCTTGCCGCCGAAGACGGTCAGCCTTTCCAACACGACGCCTGGCAACGCGATGGCGCGGGCGGCGGTCTCGCCGGGCATGGCGTGACGATGGTGCTGAAAGAGGGCGCGGTGATTGAGCAGGGCGGGGTGAATGTTTCGGTGGTGCATGGCGCCAAACTGCCGACGGTTGCCACGGAAAAACGGCCGCAGCTCGCGGGCTGCGCCTTTAGCGCGCTTGGCCTGTCGCTGGTCATCCACCCGCGCAATCCGTATGTGCCGACCAGCCACGCCAATATCCGCCTTTTTGTCGCCCGCGATGGCGAGACGGTGCGCGATTGGTGGTTCGGCGGCGGTTTTGACCTCACGCCGTTTTATCCGTTTGATGATGACTGCCGCGCCTGGCATGAGGCCGCCCACGCCGCCTGCGCACCCTACGGCGCGGCGCTCTACCCGCGTTTCAAGGACTGGTGCGACCGCTATTTCTATCTGCCGCACCGCGGCGAAACGCGCGGCATTGGCGGTATTTTCTTTGATGATTTCAATGAATTGCCGTTTGCCGACGCCTGCGCCTTCACCCAAGGTGTCGGCGAGGCGTACCTCGCCGCGTATTTGCCGATCGTGCAGGCGCGGAAGGACACCGCTTATGGCGCGCGCGAACGCGAGTTTCAGTGCTATCGCCGCGGGCGCTATGTGGAATTTAACCTGCTCTACGACCGCGGCACGCATTTTGGCCTGCAAAGCGGTGGCCGCACCGAGTCCATCCTGATGAGCCTGCCGCCGGCGGTGCGCTTTGAATACGCCTACCAGCCGCCGGCAGGCAGCGCCGAGGCGCGTCTTGCCGATTACCTCAAACCGCGGGACTGGCTGCCGTTGTAGGATTTACATACACATCGAGCGCTCAGCTGTATGTATATTTTTATGGGCGTTACGCCAGGATCATCCCGGCGGCGACGGTCTGGTTGCTGGCGTCGTCTATCAGGATGAACGCGCCGGTCGCCGGGTTTTCTGCATAGGGCGTCGCGGCGACGGGTTGTTGCAGGACGAGGCTCACTTCGCCGAGGTCGTTCATCGCCAGGGTGTCGCGGTCGGCGTAGTTGCTCAGGGTGTGTACGTCCCAGACGTGTTCGACGCGGCGGATTTTCGCGGGCACGGTGCGCGTGGTGTGTTTGAGCAGGTATTTGCGCGCCGGGTTGAGCGGGCGCTGGTCAAACCAGCACAGGGTTGCATGCAGTTCGCGCTGGCCGCTGTGCGGGTTGGCGGCGGCGAGCAGGGTGTCGCCGCGCGAGATGTCGATGTCATCGGCAAGGCGCAGGGTGATGTTTTCGCCGACGCTGGCGGCTGCGACGCCGCCGTTGATGCCGATGATTTCGCGCACCGTGCTTTCTTGTCCCGCCGGCGCGATGCGGACGCGGTCGCCAACGCGCACGCTGCCGGCTTCTATCCGCCCCTGGTAGCCGCGGAAGTCGTCCTGTTTGCTGCCATCGGCGCGCAGGACGTTCTGCACTGGGAAGTGGAAGGCGGCGGGCGCGTCGCTGACGCTTTCGCCCACCGGCAGCGCTTCGAGGGTGGCGAGCAGGGTGTCGCCGCTGTACCACGGGGTGTGGCGGCTCGCGTGGACGAGGTTGTCGCCGTTGAGCGCTGATATTGGGATGTAGTGGACGTCGGCGAGGCCGAGTTGCGCGGCGAGGGCGTCGTAGGCGGCGACGATGGCGCGGTATTTGGTTTCGTCGTAGTCGAGGAGGTCCATTTTGTTGATGGCGACGATAATGTGCGGGCAGCGCAGGTGGTGGAGGATGGCGCTGTGCCGCTTGGTTTGCGGCAGGAGTTGCAGCGGGGTTTGGCGGTAGTCGAGCTGCGAGGCGTCAAGCAGGAGGACGGCGGCGTGCGCGGTGGAGGCGCCGGTTACCATGTTGCGCGTGTATTGTTCGTGGCCGGGGGTGTCGGCGATGATGTATTTGCGCCGCGCGGTGCTGAAGTAGCGGTAGGCGACGTCGATGGTGATGCCTTGTTCGCGTTCGGCTTCGAGGCCGTCGGTGAGGGCGGAGAAGTCGGGGGCGCTGCCCGCGGCTTCGATTTGTCGCAGTTGGTCGCCGAGCAGGGCTTTGCTGTCGTAGAGGAGGCGGCCGATGAGGGTGGATTTGCCGTCATCGACGCTGCCGGCGGTGATGAAGCGCAGGGGCGCGTGCTGGTTGAGGTTGGGCATGGGTTTCCTGGGTTTGTGGTGTGTTGGTTGTGTTTGGGTTTGGAAGATGGCGCCGTTCTGCTCCCTCCCCCGTGGGGGAGGGGCGGGGTGGGGGCAGCAAACGCTTCGCAACGCGACTTTTGTTCTGTAAGCGGGTTTACATACGCCTGAGCGCTTGTGGTGTATGTAAATGGCAATCGCGCTGTCGATTTGGCAACGAGGTTTGCCGGCGAACCCCACCCCGGGTTCCCAAGGAAAAGGCGGATGCCTTTTTCTTGGGGAGCCTCGCCCCTCCCCCACGGGGGAGGGGGTGTATCTGCTATGGAAGACGGGCGGCTGTCGAATTTACATACACCTAAGCGCTCATGGTGTATGTAAACAGGTAGGGTGGGGCGAGCCCCACCCTACGTTAGAACCTGTGCAGAGCGAAGCCCGCAGCGGTCGTCGAATTTTTATGTCCGGTCTGTTTACATACACCTAAGCGCTCATGGTGTATGTAAACGGGTGTAGGGTGGGTCTTGACCCACCATGAGAAATCATCAGGGTTTTAACGGTGGGGCAAGCCCCACCCTACGTTAGAGCTTGTGCAGAGCGAAGCCCGCAGCGGGGGAGGGCGCAGATCGGTTATGAGTCAGAAATACCCCTGTTTCTTGCGCTGCTCCATCGCTGCGGCGCTGGCGCGGTCGTCGAGGCGGGTGGCGCTGCGTTCGGAGAGGGTGGCGCGCGCGGTTTCGGCGATGATGTCTTCCGGGACGACGGCGCTGCTCGCCACCGGGCAGGTGCAGGAGATGTCGCCGACGGTGCGGAAGCGCACCGACACGGTTTTGCTTTCTTCGCCGTCGTGTTTTGGCGTGAGCGGCGTGACCGGCACGAGCAGGCCGCGCCGCTCCACCACTTCGCGCGGGTGCGCGTAGTAAATGGGCGGCAGGGCGAGTTTTTCGCGGGCGATGTATTGCCAGATGTCGAGTTCTGTCCAGTTGGAGATGGGGAAGACGCGCAGGTTTTCGCCGGCGTGCAGGCGCGCGTTGTAGAGCGACCACAGTTCCGGCCGCTGGTCTTTCGGGTTCCATTGGCCGAATTCGTCGCGGAAGGAGAAGATGCGCTCTTTGGCGCGCGCTTTTTCTTCGTCGCGTCGCGCGCCGCCGAGCAGGGCGTCGAAGCCGTGGGTTTCGATGGCTTCCAAGAGCGTTACCGCCTGTGCGGCGTTGCGTGAATCGTTTTCGCGGCGCAGGACTACGGTGCCGCGCGCGATGGAGTCTTCGACGTTGCCGACGATCAGCCGCGCCTGGTAGCGCGCCACGGTTTCGTCGCGGAAGGCGATGACTTCCGGGTAGTTGTGGCCGGTGTCGATGTGCAGCAGCGGGAAGGGCAGGGGGATGTTGCGCCCCGCCACGTGGAATGCCTTGCGCGCGAGTGCTAGCAGCACCACCGAATCTTTGCCGCCGGAAAAGAGCAGCGCCGGGTTGCGGCATTCCGCCGCCACTTCGCGGATGATGTACACCGACTCGGCTTCGAGCCAGTCCAGATGTTCATTGTGTAATTTCTTCATATCTCACCTCATTTGTGTAGTCCGCATTCGCGGCTGTCTTTGTTTTCCCACCACCAGCGACCGGCGCGGATGTCCTCGCCTGCCTTGACCGCAATCGTGCACGGTTCGCAGCCGATGCTTGGATAGCCCTGGTGATAGAGTGCGTTGAAAGGAATGGCGTTTTGCTGGATGTACGCCCAGACGTCGTCCTCCGACCAGTCATAAATCGGATTGAATTTGGCGATGCCGCGCGCCTCGTCCGCCTCTTGCAAGGCGAGTGCGCTGCGGGTGACGGATTGCGCGCGCCGCTGCCCGGTCAGCCAGGCGTCGGCATCGGCCAGGGCGCGGTTGAGCGGTGCGACTTTGCGGATGAAGCAGCAGCGCTTGCGCAATTCCACGCTTTGATAAAAGGCGTTCAGCCCGTGCGTCTCCACATATTCGGCGACCTCCTGCGCGTCGGGATGATAGAGGCGGAAATCGAGCGCTGGATAACGCGCGCGCACCACCTCGGCATAGGCGAGCGTTTCCGCGTTCAGCCGCCCGGTTTCCAGCATGAACACTTCGACCGGGGCGGCGAGCTGCGTCAGCACCTCGGTAATCACCATGTCTTCCACGGCGAGGCTGCTGGCGAACTTGACCCGCTGAAATTGCGCGCAAATATCCTGCAAGCGGGCGCGCAACTGCGCCGTTTTCTCCGGCAGGCGCGCGAACACCTCCGCCGCCGGCTGCGGAATCTGCCACAGCGCCGGACGCTGCAATGCCACCGCCGCCGTCATCGTCTGCCCCTGATGGTTGTCATCGTTGTTCTCCTTGAAAATCTGCGCGCTATCGTAAGCGCGGCGGGGCAGGCAAGGGAAAGTGCAAAATCTTCGCTGCTTAGAAGGAAAATTTATAGGCGGGGGTTAGCATCGTTCCTTTGCTGCGCGCAATAGCGTATCCTGCGCCGCCTTGCCATCATTTACATACACATTGAGCGCTCAGCTGTATGTAAATAGCCCTTGCTTCAGGAATCCTCATGCACCCCGAACTCAGCCTCATCCTCCCCGTTTACAACGACGCCGCCGCGCTCGCTGCCTTCCTCCCCGAACTGACCGCCTGGCTCGCCAGCCAAGGTCGCGCGGAAATCATCGTCGTTGATGACGGCAGCCGCGACGACGTGCACGCCGTCTGCACCGCCGCTGTTTTGCCGGACAACGTCGTTCTCCGCCTCTTGACCCTGTCGCGCAACTTCGGCAAAGAAGCGGCATTGAGCGCCGGACTGCAAGCCGCGCGCGGCGAAGCGGTGGCGATGATGGACGCCGACGGCCAGCATCCGGTCGCAGTCCTCGCCGAAATGCTCGCCCTGCACCGTCAGGGCGCCGATATGGTCGCCGCGGTACAAACCAAACGCGGTCACGAAAACCGCCTGCTTGGCTTTTTGAAGCGCGGATTTTACCGCTTCATGCAGGACGGCAGCCGCTACGCGCTCACCCCGGACGCGGGCGATTTCCGCGTCATGGGGCGCAAAGTCGTCGCCGCGCTCCTGGCACTCCCGGAACGGCAGCGCTTCATGAAAGGGCTGTATGCCTGGGTCGGCTTCAAAACGGTTTACCTGCCGTTTCAGGCGGCGCCGCGCCAGACCGGCGAAAGCAAATTCAATTATCCGCGCCTGTTTGAGCTGGCGATCGTCGGCATCACCTCGTTTTCGCTCAAACCGCTGCGCTGGATTTCGCGCACCGGCATCCTCGTCTCGCTCGCCTCGCTCTGCTACGGCATCTGGGTCGTGCTGGAAACGCTGCTCTTTGGCCGCGACGTGCCGGGCTGGACGACCGTCACCGCCGGCATCATGTTTTCCGCCGGGGTGCAGCTCATCTGCCTCGGCATCATCGGCGAATACATCGGCCGCATCTTTGAAGAAGTCAAACAGCGCCCGCTCTATCTCGTTGCCGACGAATGGCGCAGCGATACAGACGAAAACCCCACCCTGCGGAAAAACCATGAAAAAAGCCTTCCTGACCCTGTTGCCCGTTGCCATTCTCGCCACGGTCGCCATTGCCGCGAACAACCTCTTCCATAAAGAAATCAAGGCAGAAGAATGGATAGCCTTTGCCATCGACGTGCAGCGCGAAAACCACGCGACCCAAATTCACCTGACCGGCCTGCTCGCCAACAGCGCGATGGGCATCGCCGCCTCTGACATCCACATCGCGCCCGACGGCGAAACCGTAAACATCACCCTCTACCAGCGGCTGGCGAACCCCCAATACAGCGGCGCTTTGGATAGGGAAATCCGCGTGCAAGGCAGGCTAAAAAGCGTTACCTACGGCAGCGCGGAGCAAGTCATCTGGCAAGCGCCGCAAGCGTGAGCGCGTTTGCCCGTTTGGATTTACATACACTATGAGCGCTCAGGTGTATGTAAATGGCACATGATACTTGGCTTTCTCGGATAGCGTCGCGGCGCGATGGGCTTGCGCCCCTCCCCAAATCGCCCAGAAGCGGTTCAAAACCCCGGCAAAAATATGAGAACATGACAGGCGGAAAGCCTATCCCGTTAAACACAACCTAACCACAAACCGCTCCCATGCAAACCATCCTCGCCAGCAACAACAGCAAAAAAATCGCCGAACTCGCCGCCATCCTTGCCCGCTTCGGCATGGAAATCAAAGCGCAGCGCGACTACGGCATCGAAGAAATCCCGGAAATCGGGCTGACCTTCGTCGAAAACGCCCTCATCAAAGCGCGCCATGCCGCGCGGCAAAGCGGCCTGCCCGCGATAGCCGACGATTCCGGCCTCTGCGTCCCGGCGCTTGGCGGCGCGCCCGGCATCTATTCCGCGCGCTACAGCGGCGAAGGCGATGCGGGCAACAACC
>CAURAS010000039.1:0-9161 GCA_963522865.1 uncultured Cardiobacterium sp. | reverse complement strand
CGCCGAAGACGGCTTCATCGACTTCAACTTTCATGTTGCTTTTGACGGCCACCTGACAGGAGAGGCGCTCGCCTTCGCGCGCTTCGCGCTTGCTGATGTGGTTCAGTTCGACCGGCAGGATTTCACCGCCGCCTTCATGCACTTTGACGGTGCATTGGCCACAGCTGCCGCCACCGCCACAGGCAGAGGAGACGTAGATGCCGTTTTCGGCAAGGACGTTCAGCAGTTTGCCGCCCATCGGCACATCCAGTTCACGCTCATCATTGACCAGTATTTTGACGTTACCTTGCGGCACCAGGTATTTGCGTGCCAGCAGGATAATCGCTGACAGCAGCAATACCAGACCGGTAAAAAACAGCACGCCATAAAATATTTCCATTGTTTTTCCCCCTTACAACTGTACGCCGGAAAAGGACATGAACCCCAGCGCCATCAGTCCGGCGGTAATGAAAGTTATGCCCAGTCCTTCCAGCCCTTTCGGCACGTCGGCATAGCGCAGTTTTTCGCGCACGCCTGCCATGGCGATGATCGCCAGCGCCCAACCGGCACCGCTACCCACGCCATAGACGACGGATTCGCCGAAGTCGTAGTTCCGCTCAACCATGAACAGCGAGCCGGCAAGGATGGCGCAGTTCACCGTGATGAGCGGCAGGAAGATGCCCAACGCCGAGTAGAGCGAGGGGACGTATTTGTCGAGGAACATCTCGAGGATTTGCACAACCGCCGCAATCACGCCGATGTAGGCGATAAGGCCGAGGAAGCTGATATCGACGTCCAGCCCCAGCGATTGCCAGAGGACAGCGTTTTCTTTCAGCAGGTAGGTGTAGAGCAGGTTGTTGAGCGGTACGGTCAGGGTTTGCACGACGATGACCGCAGTCCCCAATCCGGCGGCGGTGGTGATTTTTTTCGAGACGGCGAGGAAGGTACACATGCCCAGGAAGAAGGACAGTGCCATGTTCTCGATGAAGATCGATTTGATGAAGAGGCTGATGTAGTGTTCCATGTTCCTGCCCTCTTAGTGGTTCGCACCGACGATTATCGGCTTGGCCGCCACGGCTTCGCTGTAGTCGCGCGCTTCGTTCTGCTCCGGTTTCCAGGTGCGCAGCGCCCAGATGAGGAGGCCGATGACGAAAAACGCACTCGGCGGCAAGACCATCAGGCCGTTCGGTACGTACCAGCCACCATGTTCAGTACTCGGCAGGATGGTGATATCAAACCAGGTGCCTTTGCCGAAGATTTCGCGAATGGTGCCAACGACCAGCAGCATGGCGCTGTAACCGAGGCCGTTACCGAGGCCGTCAAGGAAGCTCGGCACGGGCGGGTTGGACATCGCATAGGCTTCCAGCCGCCCCATGACGATGCAGTTGGTGAGAATCAGGCTGACGTACACGGAAAGCTGTTTGGAGAGTTCAAAGGCAAAGGCTTTCAGCAACTGGTCAACCACGATAACCGCCGAGGCGGCAACCGCCATCTGTACGATGATGCGGATACTGCTGGGGATATTATTGCGGATCATGCTGACGAACAGGTTGGAAAAGGCGGTTACAAAGGTGAGGCCAATGCTCATCAGAAACGCCGTTTTCATGCTGCCGGTAACTGCCAGCGCGGAACAAATGCCGAGTACCTGCAAGCCAATCGGGTTGTTGGCAAATATCGGCCCAAGAATAATTTCTTTATAGTCGTATGCTTTGTCGCTCATGATTTATTACTCCGTTTTTTGCCCGTTTTGTCCGATTGCGGCCTGCGAGGCTTCACGCAGGTCGGCCAGGCTGATCTCGCCCTTACGGATATGCTCGACCAACGGTTTGTATCCTTGTTCGCCCAGCCAGAAGTTCATCAGGTGCTCAACGCCGTTACTGGTCAGGGTTGCCCCGGCAATAGCGTCCACCTGGTTTTTCGCCGACGGGTTGCGCACTTTCACCAGATCGACTTGCGGCGCGCCATTGTCATCGTAAGGAATGACGCCCGCCCATAGCGCTTGCCATCCCGGTTCCGTGATGCGCGCACCCAGTCCGGGGGTTTCCGCGTGCTGATAGAAGGTGATGCCGGTGATTTCCGGTTGTTTTTCTTTGAATGACAGCGCGGTAAAGCCGTACATGGTGGACCACAGCCCGTAGCCCTGAATCGGCAAAATCAGGCGCGAGATTTGGTCGCCATCGGCTACGACGTAAGCGACGCCTTCTTTGGCGATGCGCTTGATGCTTGCCGGGTCATCCGTCAGGGCATGGCCTTCGCTATCGCTACGCGCGGCGTTGTACATATCGTAGGTAAGCGGGTTTTTGTCGCTCATCGGCTTGCCGGTGGAGAGGTCAATTACCAGCGGGATGATTTTCTCGAATTTGTCGTTAATTTCCTGCGTGGACAGTTTCTCTTCTGCCCCGGCCAAGCCGGCAGCACGCAGAATATTGACCTTTTTCTCGTTATCCGCATTTTGCTTCTGGAAACCACGCAGGGAGACGGCCGCGGTAGAAACCAGCAGCGAGCAGAGCAGACAGACAATGGTCGCGAACTTCAGGACGCTCAAAGCAGATTGTTTCTTCTCAGACATGGGTTCTCACCTTGCGACGTTTGGCGTTCGCGCTCATCACAAAATAATCAATGATATGGGCAAAGATGTTGGCAAAGAGAATGGCCAGCATGATGCCTTCCGGGAAGGCCGGGTTGACAACGCGGATAAGGATGGTCATTGCGCCGACCAGCGCGCCGAAGATATAGCGCCCGGTATTGGTTACCGAAGCCGTCACCGGATCAGTTGCCATGAAGAAAGTACCGAAGGCGAAACCGCCGAGGACGAAGTGCCACCAGAACGGCATCGCAAACATATGGTTAGTTTCGCTACCGATGAGGTTGAACATCAGCGAGGTAATCGTCGCCCCGGTGATTACGCCGACGACAATGCGCCAGGAAGCAACGCCTGCCCAGAGGATGATGGCGCCACCGATGAGAATGGCGAGCGTCGAGACTTCGCCGATAGAGCCAGGGATGTTGCCGATAAAGGCATCCCACCAACTCCAATGCGCGCGCACGGCATCCATACCGCCTGCGGCGGCTTGGCTCAGCGCGGTCGCGCCAGAGTAACCGTCAGGACCAACGACCCAGACTTTATCGCCGGAAATCTGCGCCGGATAGGCGAAATACAGGAAAGCGCGTGCAGCGAGGGCGGGGTTAACGAAGTTGCGCCCGGTACCGCCAAAGACTTCTTTGCCGAGCACTACGCCAAAGCTGATACCGATGGCAACTTGCCAGAGCGGAATGGTTGGCGGCAGGGTCAGCGAGAAGAGGATGGAGGTTACGAAGAAACCTTCACTCACTTCGTGCTTGCGCACGATACAGAACAGGATTTCCCAAGCAATCCCGACGGCAAAAGTCACGATGTAAATCGGCAGATGCAGTTTGGCGCCAAACCAGAGGTTGGCAATCAGGCCGGGATCGGCGATACCTTGCGCTTGTGCGGCTTGCGCGCCGACAAAGTACCAACCGGCAAACATCGCCGGGAATACCGCCATCCAGACCAGAATCATCACCCGCTTCAGGTCGATGACGTCGCGGACATGCGACGGACGTGCCGTCACAAAGCGGGGAGAATAAACAAAGGTAGCGGTCGCTTCGTAGAGGGGGAACAGTTTTTCCAGTTTCCCGCCCTTCTCGAACAGCGGCGCGATTTTTTCAAAAAAGTGTTGTTTCGCCATAATCAGCCTTCCTGCTCAATCAGGGTGAGGTTCTCACGCAGAATGGCACCAAAATCGTGTTTGCCCGGGCAAACGAAAGACATCAGCGCCAAATCCTCTTCATCCAGCTCCAGTGCGCCCAGCTGGATTGCCGTGTCGGTATCTTTGACGATCAGCGCCTTGACCAGCGGCGTCGGCAGGATATCGAGCGGCATCACCTGTTCATACACGCCGATCGGTACAATCGGACGCGGCGAACCGCGCAGGGAGGTATTGAACTGGAAGGGTCCTTTGAGGAATTTACCGATATAGGCATTGGTTTGCGAGAACCAGCCGACGCCGGGACGCATGAAACCGAGGAAATAGGACTCGCGCCCTTCCGGCAACACCGTTACCTGCTGGTCATAAGCGCCAAGATAGGCGGTATCTTCGTGCACCTGACGGCCGGAAAGCGCCGAGCCGGAAATTACCCGCTGTTCGCCCTCTTGCAGATTGTCGGCAAGGAGGTCGGCCATCGCTGTGCCGCGGACAGCGCGCACGATACGCGGATTTTTCACACCGGGGCCTGCGACGGCAATCAGGCGCTGGTTATCGAGAATGCCGCTACGGAAAAATTTGCCGATGGCGAGCAAGTCCTGCACGTTCAAGTGCCAGACGATTTTGTTCGCGCCGACCGGCTCGATGAAATGGATGTGCGTGCCAACCAGTCCGGCGGGATGCACACCAGCAAAGCGGTGAATCTCCAAACGGTTCAGATGGTGCGTCGGTACGGAAGTTTCCTGACGGCAGCAGAAATGCACTTGCCCACCGGAAAGCGCTTGCATGATGGCCAGGCCGGTCAGTAAATCTTCATCGCGTCCTTGCATGGCCAATGCCGGATCAAGCGCCAATGGATTGCTATCCATAGCGTTGACGAAGATGGCATAAGGCACCGCATCAATCGGCGGGATTTTACTGAAAGGACGTGTGCGGAAACTTGCCCACAAGCCACTGCTCACCAATCGTTTGACGATTTCTTCGCGCGACAGTTTTTCCGCGGCGTCATCGCCAAAAGATTCAAAAACGACAGGCTCTTTCGATTCGGGACGGATAATGACAGATAATAAACGCCGCTTTTCGCCACGGACAATTTTTTCAACAACGCCGGATACAGGCGCGCAAATTAAAAAACCGGGATTTTTTTTATCTTCAAGTAGCGGCTGCCCCAGCGTAACTTTATCGCCTTCTGCTACCAGCATGGTAGGTTTCAGGCCTTGGTAATCCTCGCCAAGAATGGCAACAGGATGTTGGGGGGCAATGTCATGAATTGTGGCGTCGGTAATGGCGCCGGAGATGGGAAGGTCTAAACCTTTCTTGATTGATATCATGCTAACAATACCTTACCTCAGACTGCGTCTTTATTTTTATTGGTGCCGACGGCGAGACTCGAACTCGCACAGCTTACGCCACTACCCCCTCAAGATAGCGTGTCTACCAATTCCACCACGTCGGCTGTTCTATATCGTTTCAGCAACCGCCCAAATTATTTTTGGGCAGGTGCAGGAACATCGGTATTTTCAGCAGGGCGCGCATTATCTACACTAACGGGAGGTATGTCAAGCGCGGATTCCTGCTTTTGTGTTTCCAGTTGGGTATTGCTCAAAATACTGCTGTTGCCGTGATTGGCCGCGTCTTTGTTTTGCAGATAACCCAAAACCAAGGCACCTACGAAAAAGATGCCTGCAAGGAAGCGCGTGGTTTTATACAGGAACGAGCCTGCGCCACGCGCCCCGAAAACGGTACTGGACGCGCCACCGCTCAATGCACCCATGCCGCCGCCGCTTTTCGGCTGTTGCAGCAGGATCAGGGCGCAAAGTGCGAGGGCGGCGACGATGAAAATGACTTGAACGAGGGTAATGGTCATGCCATGGCTCCCATGATTTTGTCGAAGGTTTCCGCTTGCAATGAAGCACCGCCGACGAGGAAGCCGTCAATGTCTTCACCGGCAAAGAGTTCGGCTGCGTTGTCCGGTTTGACGGAACCGCCGTAGAGGATGCGCACTTTGTCGGCAACGTTCGCTGCCTTGTCACGCAGCAGGGCACGGATTTTGCCGTGAACTTCTTGTGCGTACGCGGCGGTGGCTGCTTTGCCGGTGCCAATCGCCCAGACGGGCTCGTAGGCAATAACGGTATCAGCGTCAACCAGCCCCGCTTCCAGCACCGGATTCATCTGGCGCAGCACGGCGGCATCGCATTGTCCGGTGTCGTATTCTTGCAGGGATTCGCCAATGCAGTAGATGACTTTCAGCCCTTGTGCTTTGAGCTGTTTCCATTTTTCGATCAGCAGCGCTTCGGTCTCGCCGTGGTCGGTGCGGCGCTCGGAGTGACCGATGATGGCATAGCGCGCACCCGCTTCTTTCAGCATTGCGGCAGAGATTTCGCCGGTGTGGGCCCCGGAGGCGTGGGCGCTGACGTCTTCGCCCGCCAACACTTCCAGTCCCAGTTCGTGTGCTTTGTTGATGTAAATTGCAGGCAGACCAAAGATTTTTTCAACGTTGCCTTGCGGCCAGGCGTGTTTGGCGAAGGCTTCGACCAAGGCGAAGTCGCCGTTCATTTTCCAGTTTGCCGCAGCAATCGGTTTACGCATTGTTATTCCTCCCGGGATATGACTGCTGCCAGTTCGTCAACGATGGCATGCAGCCGCGCTTCGTCATGACCTTCCGCCATTACGCGGATTTTCGGTTCGGTACCGGACGGACGAAGCAGAATGCGTCCGGCATCTCCCAATTTTTTCGTCGCTTCTTGCAGTGCCTGCTGCACAGCTTCTTTGTTGACCACCGCCTTGTCGGCGACTTCAACGTTTTTCATCACTTGCACTGCCATTTGCAGGTCGGCGACCAGTTGGTGCAGCGGTTGTTCCATTTCCAGCATCGCCGCCAACACTTGCAGCGCGGCAATGATGCCGTCGCCGGTGGAGTTGCGATCCAAGCAAATGATATGCCCGGAGTTTTCGCCGCCGACGCGCGCGTTGATTTCTTGCATGCATTCGAGCACGTAGCGGTCGCCAACGTCGGTACGGTGCAGGACGATGCCCATGTTATTGAGCGCCCGCTCCAGTCCGAGGTTAGTCATTTTGGTGCCGACGATGTTGTTCAGTTGTTCGCCTTTGAAGGCGCGGTATTTGGCGATGATGTAGAGGATGGCATCGCCGTCGCGCAGTCGTCCGTTATGGTCAACCATCACCACGCGGTCACCGTCGCCGTCGAAAGCGATACCGGCATCGGCCTGTTCGTCGCGCACGCGACGCTGCAAGGATTCCGGCGCGGTTGAACCGGCGCCCGCGTTGATGTTGCAGCCGTTCGGCTCAGCGTTCATGACGATGACTTGCGCGCCCAGTTCGCGAAAAACTTCCGGCGCTATCGGGTAAGTCGCGCCGTTGGCGCAGTCCACCACGATTTTCAGGCGCTCGAACGGCAGCCCGAGCATGACCGCGTTTTTGCAGAATTCGATGTAACGGCCGCGCGCTTCGGGGATGCGGTACAGTTTGCCCAGTTGCGCCGATTCGACGACTTTCATCGGCAGTTCGAGGTAGCGCTCGATTTCCTGTTCGGCGGCGTCGGGCAGTTTGATGCCGCCGCGCGCGAAGACTTTGATGCCGTTGTCGCTATAGACGTTATGCGAGGCGCTGACGACGATTCCCGCGGCCGCATGGAAGGTACGGGTGAAGTAAGCGATACCGGGGGTTGGCATGACGCCGAGCAGGTGCGCGTCCATACCCGCGGCGGAAAGTCCGGCAGCGATGGCATTTTCCAGCATGTAACCGGAAATGCGCGTGTCTTTGCCGATGATGACTTTATCGCCGGCAAAGCCGCTGTCGCTCAGCATTTTGCCGATGGCCCAACCGAGATGCATGACGAAATCGGGCGTCATTGGCGCTACGCCAACTTTGCCCCGCACGCCGTCCGTGCCGAAATATTTTCGCCCTGTCTCGTTCATGAATGATGGTCTCCGTTACTGCCCACGCGCAACCAGACGTACCCCGCCAGGCTGGCAATGATTGATGCTACAAGGATGGCAATTTTAGCATTATTCAGCAATAAATCCTCGCCTTTGAACGCGAGCTCGGAAATAAAAATGGACATGGTGAAGCCGATACCGGCGAGCATCCCCATGCCGCAAATATGGCGGAAATTCACGCCTGTAGGCAGTTTGCCGATGCCGAGGCGCACGCTCAACCAAATCGCGCCGAAGACGCCGCTGAACTTGCCGATGAGCAGCCCGGCGGCGACGCCAAGCGACACCGGGTGCGAGACCAGGCTGCCGATGGACGCGGCGTTAATCGTTACCCCCGCATTAAAGAAGGCAAACAGCGGGATGATGAGGAAATACACCGGGTCATGCAGACTGTGCTCCAGCCGTTGCAGCGGTGCCTGCGCCTGATTGATGCCGTGATGCAGCGTATGCAGCACGCCGACCAGCCGCTCCGATTCCAAAAAATCATGTTCACGGCGGCGGTAAATATCGAACTTGTCCAACAATTTGCGTGCTTCGCGGCTAAACTCCTCCGGGTTATACAGCGAGCGCACCGGCGTCGCGAGCGCTCCCAGCACCCCGGCGATAGTCGCATGCACGCCGGAAAACAGCATCAGCGCCCACATCACCAGCGCAATCGTCAAATACGGCCAGGGCTTGCGCACACCAAAGCGGTTCAGCGCCAGTTGCAGGGCAAAACAGCCCAGCGCGGCAAAAAGCGGCCCCACCTGAATCGTCTCCGTATAAAAGAGCGCAATCACCACCACCGCGCCGAGGTCATCAACGATGGCGAGCGCCACCAAAATCGTTACCAGCCCCGCCGGAATGCGGTCGCCGAGCAAAATCAGCACGGCAATGGCGAAAGCAATATCGGTCGCCATCGGAATCCCCCAGCCAGCGCTACCCACGCCGCCCGCGTTAATCGCGCCATAAACTAGCGCGGGCGCAATCATGCCGCCAATCGCCGCAATAATCGGCAACGCCGCCTGACTGAGCGACGACAACTCGCCGACCATCACCTCGTGCTTAATTTCCAGCCCGACCAAATAAAAAAACAGCGCCATCAGGCCGTCATTGACCCAATGATGCAGCGACATCTCAATCCGGTACGTGCCGAGACTCACCGCCAGCGACTGGTGCAACAAATGAAAATAGCCGTCGCGCCACGGCGAATTGGCGATGATGAGCGCTGCCAGCGTACACGCGATAAGCAAAATCCCGCTGGCAGAGCTGTTGCGGGTAAACGCCTCAATCGGCGTCAATAACTTGCCGAAAAGCCGCTCCCAAGAATTGGCGTCCTCACGCTGGTACGCCTTACGTTGAAAAGACTTATACATGACTGCCTCACACAAAAATGGCGGGCAATAATACCCTCTCGCACGCGACGGCGACAAACGCGCGCGTATAATGCGCCGCCCACACATCAACAAAGGAACGACCATGAACCTGCAACAAACCATCGAAGACGCCTTCGAGCGTCGCG
>CAURAS010000038.1:0-9305 GCA_963522865.1 uncultured Cardiobacterium sp. | reverse complement strand
TCCATCAGTGCTCCTCTGCTTTCAGGCGGGCGAAAACGCGGTCGGCGGCGCGCAGGGTGTCGTCCAGCACGGCGGCGTTGTGCTGGCTGCCGGTGAAGATGGCTTCAAACGGCGACGGCGCGAGGTACACGCCTTCGTCCAGCATCAGGTGGAAGAAGCGGGCGAAGCGGGCGGCGTCGCAGCGTTTCACCGCTTCGAGGTTGTCGATGTGTTCTTCTTTGCTGAAGAAGATGCCGAGCATGCCGCAGACGTGGTTAATTACCAGCGGGATGCGGTGCGCTTTGGCGCGATCCAGCAGGCCGTCGGCAAGCGCGGTGGTGATTTCCGTCAGGTTTTTGTAGAACACCGGCTCATCCGTCAGGCGCAGGCTCACCAGCCCCGCCGCCATTGACACCGGATTGCCGGACAGCGTCCCCGCCTGATAAACGCCGCCGAGCGGGGCGAGCAGTTCCATAACCTCGCGCCGTCCGCCAAAAGCGCCGACCGGCATCCCGCCGCCGATAATCTTGCCCAGCGTCACCAAATCGGCCTCGATGCCGTAGAACTCCTGCGCCCCGCCGCGCGCGACGCGAAAACCGGTCATTACCTCATCAAAAATCAGCACCGTGCCGTACTTGTTGCACAAATGGCGCAGCGCGCGCAAAAACGCTGGGTCAGGCGGCACACAGCTCATATTGCCCGCCACCGGCTCGACAATCACCGCCGCCAGTTGCTCGCCATATTCGGCAAAGGCCTGCTCCAGCGCGGCAATGTCGTTATACGGCGCGGTCAGCGTGTGCTGTGCATAAGCGGCAGGTACGCCGGGCGAATCCGGCACGCCGATGGTCAGCGCGCCCGAACCGGCGGCGACCAGCAAGCCGTCGCTGTGGCCGTGGTAACAGCCAGCAAACTTCAAAAAATCACTGCGTCCGGTAAAGGCGCGGGCAAGACGAATCGCGCTCATCGTCGCTTCCGTCCCCGAATTGCACATGCGCACCATCTCCACCGCGGGCACGCGGGCGACGATCGCTTCTGCCAGTTGCGTCTCCGCAGTCGTCGGCGCGCCAAAACTCAGGCCGTTCTCCGCCGCCTGCTGCACCGCGTGGACAATCCCCGGATGGGCGTGACCGACAATCGCCGGGCCAAACGAGCCGACATAATCAATATAACGGCGGCCATCCACGTCAAAAATAAAAGCGCCTTCCGCGCGGGCAATAAAACGCGGCGTGCCGCCGACCCCACGAAAAGCGCGCACCGGCGAATTGACGCCGCCGGGAATCACCTTCTGCGCAGCCAGAAAAGCCTGTTGCGATAACATCAAAAACCCTCTGAAAAACAAGAAAGGCGGCATTATCCGGGCAAGGCGGAAGGAATACAACCACACAGGTCAAGCGGCGGGCAAAACCGCGAAACACATTGACAACAAAGCCAAAAAAAGGCATTATCCGCGCCCTCAAAATTAACCGAATCCTTCAGGAGAACCACATTGGCTAATACAGCACAAGCAAAAAAACGCGTCAAACAGGCCGAAAAAGCCCGCGCCCGTAACGCCAGCCAGCGCTCAACCATGCGCACCGCCGTCAAAAAAGTCCTGCGCACCCTGGAAAGTGGCGACAAAAGCGCCCTGCAAGCCGTTTACGTCAGCGCCTCTTCCGCACTGGACCGCGCCGCGCGCAAAGGCCTCATCCACAAGAACAAAGCCGCGCGCCTGAAAAGCCGCCTCAGCGCCAAGGTCAAGGCTGCCGCCTGATCACACCGCTGACGCCCAAACCCGCTATCCAGCGGGTTTTTTTGTGGCGTAAGGCGAAGGAGTGCGCCGAAAGCAAAACCCCGCCATGCGGGGGTTTTTGCTGCGCTTACACAACGCCATGATTCAAGATAGCTTTTTCGCCAGCATGGTGACGAATTTGAGGCGAATCGGGTTACCGCTGGCGTCGGTCGCGTGCATGTTGCCCGGTGCTTCTTCGTAGGTGACGAACTCCCAGCCGGCGTAGTAATCGCGCAGTTCGTTCTCGCGGAAGGTGAAGGAGAACGGCATCTGGCAGGGATAATCGGCGGTGTTCATCGCCGCGACGATGAGGTTGTAGCCGCCGGGGCGGGTGTGCGCCTGCATGTCGGCGAGGATGGCAGGGATGCGCTCCGGATCCAAAAACATGAAAACGACGGTAGCGACGATGTAGTCGTAGTCCTCGCCGAGGGCGGCGGTGTTGATGTCGTAGGTCTCAGCGCGCACAGCGAGGTTTTCCTGCGCGGCGAGACGGGCGACACCTTCTGCGGCGCCGGGGTTGTAGTCGCTGGCGGTAACGTCATGCCCGGTGAGCGCGAGGTAGAGCGCGTTGCGCCCCTGGCCGCAGCCGAGATCGAGCGCCTTGCCCGGCGGCACGGTATCGCTTGCCGCGATGACCGCCGAGTGGGTGCGGGTCATGCCGTATTTTTTGTGGAAATAGTCGGCCGGTTCGCAGTGAAATTCGAGCTGCATTTGCGTGTCGTCATCGAGCATTTCCACACGGTGCCATTGCTGCGGGTAAATCGTCCAGACGCCCGTTTCCGGGGTGAGGATGTGTTCGGCGGTGGTCGCGCCGTCTTCCGTGAGTTCGCGGAATTTGAGCCGCCCCGCCAGCACGCGCAGTTTGCCCCAAGTGCCGGCCTGGGTGTTGTGCTGGTTGGTGACGGCGGACGGGATAGTGGTTTTGTCCCAGACGGGCATGGTTTTGTAGGGGATGAGTGTGGTCATCGAGTCTCCGGTTAGATAGGAAATTTACATACAGCTGAGCGCTCATAGTGTATGTAAATGGGTAGGTGGTTTGTCGCATGGAGATCAGAGTATGCCAGAAAACCCCGCCCGCCCTCGCAGGGAGGGCGCAGTTTTGTTACAGGAGCAGCTTTCGTTATACATACACCTGAGCGCTCGATGTGTATGTAAATAGAGAAGGCGGCTCAATACCCCACCGTCGCCGCGTCTTCGATGCGCGGGTCGGAAGCGCCGTAGAGGCCATTCGGCGTGACCATGATGGATTGGGTCGAGCCCATCGCCGATTTGCGCGCGACTTTATGCCCCATCGCTTCCAAGAGGCGGACGGTGTCGGCGTTGAGCGCATGTTCGACGCGGATTTCGTCCGGCGTCCATTGGTCGTGGATGCGCGGCGCGTGCGTCGCCTCGGCGATGTTCATGTCGTGGTCAATGACGTTGCTGATGATTTGCAGCACGGTGGTGATGATGCGGCTGCCGCCGGGGCTGCCGGTGACGAGGAAGGGTTTACCGTCTTTGAAGACGATGGTCGGACTCATGGAGGAGAGTGGCCGTTTGCCCGCTTCAACCGCGTTGGCATCGCCACCGATGAGGCCGTAGCCGTTCGGCACGCCCGGTTTGGCGGAGAAGTCGTCCATTTCGTTGTTGAGCAGGATGCCGGTGCCGTCGGCGACCAGCCCGGTGCCGTAGCTGAAGTTCAAGGTGTAGGTGTTGGCAACGGCGTTGCCGTCTTTATCAACGACGGAGTAGTGCGTGGTCTGGTCGCTTTCGTAGGGCAGCGGGTCGCTGTGACGGATGTCCGCGCCGGGGCGCGCTTTTTCCGGGTCGATTTTTTCGCGTAAGGTGTCGGCGTATTTTTGGCTGGTCAGCCCTTTGACCGGGACTTTGACGAAGTCCGGGTCGCCGAGGTATTCAGCGCGGTCGGCGTAGGCAAGTTGCATCGCTTCTGCCATGAGGTGGATGGTTTTTGCGGTGTTGGCGCCGCTCGCGCGCAGGTCGTAACCTTCGAGGATGTTCAAGATTTGGATGATGTGGATGCCACCGGAGGAGGGCGGCGGCATGGAGACGATTTCGTAGCCGCGGTAGTCGCCGCGTACCGGCTCGCGCTTGACGCTGCGGTAGTCGCGCAGGTCTTCGGCGGTCATCGTGCCGCCTGCGGCTTTGATGGCGGCAATGATTTTGTCGGCGGTTTCGCCCTGGTAGAAGCCGTCACGACCTTGTTCGGCGATGCGGCGCAAGGAGGCGGCGAGTTCGGGTTGTTTCAGGGTTTCGCCGGGTTGCAGCGGCGTGCCGTCTGCGTGGAAGAAGATTTTGGCGGTGCTTGGCCATTTGCGCATTCTCTCGGCAAGCCCTTGCAGCGAGTTGGAGAGGCCGTAGCTGACGGTAAAGCCTTCTTCGGCGAGTTTGATGGCGGGCGCCAACACTTGTTCGCGCGTCATCGTGCCGTGTTCTTCGAGGGCGAGCAGCAGGCCATCGACGGTACCGGGGACGCCAATGGCGAGGCCGTGGTAGCGCGAGCGCTCTTCGTCGGCGTCGCCTTTTTCGTCGAGATACATATCGCGGAAGGCGGCTTTCGGCGCTTTTTCGCGGTAGTCAATGGCGACGGTTTCGTTTTTCTTGGCGTCGTGGATGAGCATGAAGCCGCCACCGCCGATGTTGCCGGCGCGCGGCAGGGTAACGGCGAGGGCAAAGCCGACGGCCACGCCCGCATCAACGGCGTTACCGCCCTGTTGCAGGATGTCGCGGCCAATGGCGGAGGCAAGCGCTTCTTGTGTGGCGACCATGCCGTTTTTCGCCCAGACGGGATGCTCGATGGCGTTTTCGGCGTAGATGGCTTCGCTGACTTGCGGCGCGGCGGCGGGTTGCGCAGTGGGTTGTAGCGCGAGCGTTGGCAGCGAAAGGGCAATCGCGGCGGCAAGGGCGGCATGTTTTACGAGGCGTATTTGCATGGCGTTCTCCAGGTTGAGGGTTAGTAAGCGGTGTAGTATTCGCCGGCGATGCGCAATCGTGCTTTGCCGGCTTCTATGGCGGCGCTAACGCTTGCGGGGGCAATCGGCTTGCCCGCTTTGTCCCAGGCGTAGGTGTGGCGGAGGACGTCTTTGGCATCGTATTCCAGCGCGTAATGCGGGCTGCCGTCTTCGCGCCAGGCAACGAAAACCGCGGATTTTTTGTCGTGGGCATAGATGTATTGCAATTTGCCGTTGTCATCATAGGCACGTATGCCACGGCTGAGGATGCCGAGGGCGGCGTAAGGGTCGTCTGTCTCGCGCGCATCTTCGGGCGGCTCGCTTTGCACAATGATGACGCCGTCTTTATAGCCGTTTGCGCGGCCGATGCGCTTGCCGCCGTCGCCGTATTCGCTAATGCGGTAAATACTGCCGTCAGGACGGTAAAAAACGATTTTGCTGTCGGGGTTGCCGTGTTCAAAACCGCTTAACACGGCTTCTTTGGTAAAGATGGCGGGCGAGGTCATTTTGCGGCCGGTTTCTTGGTCGAAGATTTGGATAACCGGGCGACCGTCGGCGGTAGTACCCAGTTGTTTGCGGTAGTAGCCGTCCGGCACTGGCGCTGCTGCCGCGTGATCCGTGCTATCGAAATACCAGATTTTTTCTTCGCCTGGCGTGTAGTTGATATGGATGTCCGCCGCTTTTTCCGCGAGGCGGATGTTGTCGGGCAGTTCTTGGTCAATACGCGGTGGGGGCTTGCTAAGGTCAATGGCTGATACGGCAGGAGCCGTATGCTGCTGGGGGAGTGAGGGTGCCGTTTCCACAGACGCCGTGGCGGTGGCGAAGCAGAACATAAGAAGAACAGCGGGCAGTCGTAGCATTAAAGACTCCGATGATTTGAGGAAAGCCGCTGTGATCCAGCGGCCGGTTGGGATTAGAAATTGTGGCGCATGCCGAGGACGACATCATAGCCGTGCAGCTTGTCCTGCTTCCAGCTTTGCCCTTCGAGCCAGCTGTAAGTGTTCGGGCTGAAGTAATAAGTGTAGCCGAGCGCGCCCTGATACCACTTTTTCTGGTCGCGGTAATCGACCATCTCGATGCCGCCGTAGAGGTGGTGCTTGCGCCGCTCCTTGTACCAGATGGCGCCGAGCGCGTAGTGGTCGCCCTTGCTGGCGTGGTGTTCGTAGTCAAAGCCCACGTAAACCGGCCCTTCGCGGTAGGTGACGGAAGCGCCCATCACTTCGCGCACCTTGTCGTTGTCGCGTACGTAGATGATGTTGCTGTTGGTGTGCTGGAAACCGGCAAAGAGCGACCACGGCCCTTTATCAAACGTCGCGCCGATTTCATAAGCATTGACCGCCTTGCCCTTGCTGTCGGGGATGGCCTCGTGCTTGCCGTCGAGTACCGCGCTGGCGCCGAGAGTCAGACCGCTGCCGCCGATATCCGCCTTCTCGTAGCGAATCATCTTCGAGGCGGTGGAAAGCCCGGCCCAGCCGTAGTCGAAAATATCCTGAAAGACGCTGGCTGCCGAGCCGTAGTCGTACCAGAACGTATCCTGACGGCCGAGCGTCAGTTTGCCGAAATCGCCCTTGAGGCCAATGTAGGCATAGCGGGTGGAATTGAGCCCGGAAACATAATCCGGCTTGGTCGGCGTCAGGCTGTCGAAGCGGAAATTAAAAAGCGCCGCCAGATTCTCGCCGAGGCGCTCCTGCCCCTCAATACCGATGCGCGCGGCATGGGTGTAGAGGTCATGACTGCTGCCCTCGCCCTTGCTGTAACCATTCCAGACCGAATAGGCGAGCGCGCCATAAAGCGTCGCTTCACTTTGATTTTTAGTTTCCTCGGCGGCATACAACTGCGCGGCAAAAGCGCAAATGCCCATAGCCATCCACGAATGTCTCATGATGCAATCTCCTGTTAAATCTCCGCGCTTATTCATTGCAAAAAACTTGCCGAAAAAAGACGCGGGATAGATTAAGTCCGATGTCATAACGACGCTTGCGGAAACCGCCTGACTATTTGTAAAAACAGCAAAAAACCATCGCATACCGCGCATCAATAACGGCGAAACGCGAAAGCCAAAAGCGTGAACAAACCGCCCTGCCATTTCCGTTTTCCGAATATATCCTGTTTAACAGCAATTACGCAATAGGACGCGCGGCAATTTTGCGGTAATTATTTTTCTGAGTAAAAAACGCCATAAAATTTTTAGAAAAATAATGGCGTTTCTGGGGCAAAAACCATTCATTTTTTATGGATACACCATTGTCTGTTTCATTCGCCGGACTTCATTTTTTCATTACATATGGGTGTATCAAAGGCGGGCGATAGGGCGATTTTTCTGTCGCCACCGGAGAAAAGACGCATTGCCGTAGGAAAAAACGCTCATCAAACGTAAAAAAGCGGTGGATAGCATTTACATACAGTTGAGCGCTCGATGTGTATGTATAGCAATCCTCCTCAAGCCTCACACGGCGTTGCGCTGCCTCGCCGGACTCCTAAAAAATGGCCGAAGCCATTTTTTAGGGAAACCCGAGCCGTACAACCGCGTACAGTCTTCGGCGGCGCGCCTGGTATGAGACTTTATGAGTATCGCCATAAATATCCGCACCATACCCCATTTACATACACCTCGAGCGCTCAAGCGTATGTAAATCTCCCGCTGCCATCAAAAAACCTGCATCCCGAATTGCCCCGAATCAACCGCAAAAGCGTCGCCAATCCCTTACAATACCGCCATCCGCCAAACCCGCAACCATGCGCCCAAAACCGTGCAACACAGCTACTTCTACATCATCCTCTCGACCGTCCTGGTCAACAACTTCGTCCTCTCCCAATTCCTCGGCCTCTGCCCGTTCATGGGCGTATCGCGCAAAATCGATACCGCCCTCGGCATGGGACTTGCCACCGCCTTCGTCCTCACCCTCTCCGCCGTCAGCGCCTACCTGCTCGACACCTACCTTCTCGAACCCTTCGGCCTGCGTTACCTGCGCACCATCGGCTTCATCGTCGCCATCGCCGTCCTTGTCGGTCTTACCGAAATGTTCATCGCCAAGACCAGCCCGGTACTGCACCGCCTCCTCGGCGTGTACCTGCCGCTGATTACCACCAACTGCGCCGTGCTTGGCGTCGCGCTGCTTAACGCAAACCAACAGCACAACCTGCTCCAGTCCGCGCTTTACGGCTTCGGCGCTGCCGTCGGCTTCACCCTCGTCCTCATCATCTTCGCCGCCCTGCGCGAACGCCTGGACGCCGCCGACGTCCCCGCGCCCTTCAAAGGCACGCCCGCCGCACTGATGACCGCAGGCATCCTTGCCATCGCCTTCATGGGATTCGGCGGATGGGCATGACCGCGCTGGCGCTCATCGGCGCCTTGCTCCTCCTGCTCGGCATCGTCGCCCTCTGCGGCCTGCTGCTCGGCTACTTCGCGCAAAAATACAAAGTCGAAGGCGACCCGCTTGTCGAAAAAATCGACGCCATCCTGCCGCAAACCCAGTGCGGCCAATGCGGCTTCCCCGGCTGCAAACCCTACGCCGAAGCCATCGCCAAAGGCGAGGCGGACATCAACCGCTGCCCGCCCGGCGGCCAGGAAGGCGTAGAAAAACTCGCCGAACTGCTCGGCGTCGAAGCCAAACCGCTGGACGCCGAAAACGGCGAAGAAACCGCACCGCAAGTGGCGTTTATCATCGAAGACTGGTGCATCGGCTGCACCAAATGTATCAAAGCCTGCCCGGTCGATGCCATCCTCGGCAGCAACCAAAAAATGCACACCATCATCAGCGACGAATGCACCGGCTGCCGCCTCTGCGTCGATCCCTGCCCCGTCAATTGCATCATCATGAAACCGCGCGACCCCAAATGGAACTGGGACAAACCGCAAGACCCCAACCACCCATGATCAAAGCACTCCTCGCCCGCCTGCTCCCGGCAAAAAACCACTTCCACGGCGGTCTGCACATCACCCCGCCGCGCCACAAAAGCATGAGCACCGGCACGCCCAGCCGCGAAGCCGCCTTGAGCGCCGAATACGCCATCAGCCTGCGCCAGCGCGACGGCAGCGCGTATCTCGCCAAAGTCGCGCCTGGCGAGCGCGTCCTGCGCGGCCAACTCCTCGCCGAACCCGTCAATAGCCAAGACGCGCCCGTACATGCGCCCACCTCCGGCACCATCCGCGCCATCGAACCGCGCCCGGAAATGCACCCGGCGAACCTGCCCGTGCCGCACCTCATCCTGGAAAGCGACGGCAAAGACGAAGCCGTCCCACCCCTGCCCACACTCGACCCCGAAACCACCGACGCCGACACCCTGCGCGAACGCATCGCCGCCTGCGGCATCGTCGGCCTTGGCGGCGCAGGATTCCCCACCGCGCGCAAACTCGGCCACCCGGCGAACACCCTGGTCATCAACGCTGCCGAATGCGAGCCCTACATCACCTGCGACGACCTACAAATCCGCGAAAACGCCGCCGACATCATCCGTGGCGCGCAAATCGCCGCGAAAATCCTCGGCGCCGCACACATCCACTTCGGCATCGAAGATGACAAACCCCAAGCCATCGCCGCCCTGGAGCGCGCCGCCGCCGACATCGCCGACCCGCGCATCAAAATCAGCAGCGTCCCCACCCGCTACCC
>CAURAS010000037.1:0-9433 GCA_963522865.1 uncultured Cardiobacterium sp. | reverse complement strand
GCCGAGCCGGTTTCGACCTGCGTCCAGGAGATTTTGCTGCGCGCGCCTTCGCACAGGCCGCGCTTGGTAACGAAGTTGTAGATGCCGCCGTTGCCGTCTTTGTCGCCGGGGAACCAGTTCTGCACGGTGGAGTATTTCACTTCGGCGTCTTCGTGGGCGATGATTTCGACGATGGCGGCGTGCAGTTGGTGCTCTTCGCGTTTTGGCGCGGTGCAGCCTTCGAGGTAGGAAACGTAGGCGCCACGGTCTGCGATGATGAGGGTGCGTTCAAACTGGCCGGTGTTGGCGGCGTTGATGCGGAAGTAGGTGGAGAGTTCCATCGGGCAGCGCACGCCGGGCGGGATGTAGCAGAAGCTGCCGTCGCTGAAGACGGCGGAGTTGAGCGCGGCGAAGTAGTTGTCGTCCATGCGTACCACCGAGCCGAGGTATTTGCGCACCAGTTCGGGGTGTTCGCGCACTGCTTCGGAGAAGGCGCAGAAGATGATGCCTTCTTTGCCAAGGCGGTCTTTGAAGCTGGTGGCGACCGAGACGGAGTCAAAGACGGCATCGACCGCAACGCCGGCAAGCATTTCCCGCTCTTGCAGCGGGATGCCGAGTTTTTCGTAGGCGCGCAGCAGTTCGGGGTCAACTTCGTCGAGCGATTTCGGTCCTGCTTTTTTGCTTTTCGGTGCGGAGTAGTAGGAAATCGCCTGGTAGTCGATGGGCTTGATGTTGAGGTGCCCCCAGTCGGGTTGTTCGAGGGTCAGCCAGTGGCGGTAGGCGCTGAGGCGGAATTCGAGCAGCCATTCCGGCTCGTTTTTCATGCGCGAGATGTGGGTGATGACGCCTTCGTCCAGCCCCGGCGGCAGGGTGTCTTGCTCAATATGGGTTTCAAAGCCGTACTGGTATTCGGTTTCGGCGATTTTTTTCAGTTCTTCGTTGCTCATGAGGCTTCTTGTTTGAGGTCGTTATGTTCGGGGAATTTCAGGGTGCGTTCGTGTTGGCGACGCTCAAAGCGCTGCATGTCGGCCAGCGTTTTCGCCGCCAGCATGGCGCGGATGTCGTCGTTCAGTTCTTGCCAGAAGGGGCTGAACTGGCAGTGTTCGGCCAGCGCGCAGTTCGTCTCGCCATTTGTACATTCGACCAGCTCCGGCCCGCCTTCGATGGCTTCGACCACGTCCAGCGCGGTCACGTTTTCCGCCGCGCGCGCCAGCTGGTAGCCGCCGTGTGCGCCACGGATGGATTCGAGGATGCCTTGCTGGGTCAGGCGTTTCAAGACTTTGCCGGACATCGGCACGGCAATGCGCGCTTCTTTGGCAAGGGTCGCGGTATTGCGCGCCGCGCCCTCGGCAGACAAGATGGCGCCGAGCAGCAGGAAGGCGTATTCGCTTTCTTTGGTGATGCGCAGCATGGTTGCTCCAATCAGAACGGGGCGGGTACTTTATGCCTTTTGCCGGGGACGCGCAAGGGGATGGTGCAGAAAAACTGGCGTTATAAGCGGATTCGTTTTAGCAAACTCAACAGTTGCGAAGCGTTATCATCCTCGCGGTAGCGCAGCGCTTCGTAGTGTGTTGCCGCCTCCAGCAGTCTTTCCGCCTGTTTTCCTTCCACTTCCTTGGCGATACGACGGAAGAAGACGGCAACAGATTCGGCGGTTGCCTTGCTGTAGCCGCGTTTTTCCCACGCCGCCAGTTTGCGCCGCAGGGCACGGGCAACGGCGTCGTCGTCGCTGCGCGGACGGCGCGTCCACAGCCAGTAGAGGATGGCGCTGCCGACGCCAAGCAGGATGAGCAAGACGAATATCAACGCGGCCGAGCCGAAGGTTTGCAGGCCGAGGCTTTGCAGCAGGCTGTTTTGCTGGTCGCGGTCGAGGTCGATGACCCAGTCCTGCCAGAAGGCCTGCGTCGCGTCCATCGCGTTGCGCAACCAGGCGACGGCGCCGAGGTTTTCGGCGATGCGCGTCCCGAAGGCGCGGCTGTCTTCACCGGCGGTCAGTACGCCGCCGGAGAGTTGCCCTTGCAGGATGCGGTTCGGGGCGACGGCGGCAGTCGGGTCGAAGCGTACCCAGCCTTCGCCGTCAAGCCACAGCTCCGCCCAGGCGTGCGCCGATTCTTCGCGCACCACCCAGTCGCCGTTGAGCGGGTTGCGCGCGCCGCCCTGATAGCCGATGACGACGCGCGCCGGAATGCCTATGCTACGCGCGGCGAGCACCATCGCGTTGGTGTAATGCTCGCAGAAGCCGATGCGGTCGCGGAAAAGGAAGGTTTCCGGATTGCCCGCGCCGGGTGGCGGTTCGAGTGAGTAGTAGAATTCTTCCTCGCGCAGCCGTTTGAGGAAGCCTTCGGCGAAACCGCGCGCGCTGTTGCCGTTTTCCTGGAGCAGGCGTTGCGCCAGCCCCTGGGTTTGCGGGATGGTCAGGCCGGGCGGCAGTTGCAGCGCGTCTTCCCGGTCGCGGCGCGACAGTTCGCCGTTGCTGCGAAACTCCAGCGCCGAGGCGAGGTTGAAGCGGTTGGCGGTAACGCCGCGCGGCGACTGCGGCATGGCAATCTGGAAGGCGCTGCCGAGGGGCGTGTTCGGCGGCAGTTGCAGCGGCAAATCGAGCGCGGGCAGCCATTTCAGCCCCGCCTTCACCGGCGTCAGCTCGTAATGGACGACGCTGTCTTTTTGATAGCTATAAGGCGCCGGGCCCCGGAACAGGTCGCCGCGCCGTTGCAGCCATTGCTTGCCATCGAAATGCCACAGCACCGGGCCGCGCCAGTAGAGTTTGCGGCTGTCTGGCACCTTGTCGTCGGCAAAGCGGACGCGGAAGGCGATTTCATTGGACTGCGCCAGCGAGGAAAGGTCGCCCATGTTCATCTCGTCCGGCAGGCCAGTCACTGCGCCCTTGCCCTGTTGTGGCATCCCCCACAGCGGCTGGATGCGCGGGAAGAGGAAAAACATCGCCGCGGCAAAGGGTAGGGCGATGAGGAAAAGGCGGAGCAAATCGCGCCAGCGGGCGAATTGCGGCCGCGTCCGCCCCAGCTGCTCAAAGCGCACTAGACCATGCACGCTGATGGCCAGCGCAAAGAGCAAATAGAGGAAAATCAGGATGGATTGCGAAAACATCAAAAACGCCAGCATCAGCAGCGTTTCCAGCAAAAACAGCACATGCACATCGCGGCGGTTGCGCGATTCCAGCAGCTTGCAGACGCTCATCGTCACAAGCAGCGCGACGAACGACAGCGTCAGCCCCTGCGTGCGCAGTTGCCCGTAAATCGCCATGCCGCCGATCAGCATCAGGCCGAGGGCGACGGTAATCGCCAGGCGCTCATCACCGCGGACAATGGCGACGAACTTCATTGCCAGCGCGACCGCGAGCAGCGCCGCCAGCGTCCCCGGCAAAAAGAAAAACAGCGGCAACGCCACTAGGGTAAATGTCGCGGTAATGCGCCGCCATTCACGCGGATCAAGCCGATCCTGATACGCCTGCGCGCTCACCCAGCGGATCATGCGCCACCGCCAAACAGCGCCAGTGCGCGCAAACAGGCCTCGCGCTGCTCGCGCCCGCGACCAAAATCGAAAAAGCCATCCGGCAAACGCAGCGCATACGACAGCCCCTGCGCCTCCGCCTCGACAATCCATTTGGCCAGCTGTGACAGGCGCTGCTCCGTACCGCCAGAGAGCGCGGCAAAATCGAGCAACACCCGCGGCGCACCCTCGCCGGCGAACTGCTTGAGGAGCAACTCGCCGCGCCCGGCGCGCTTCCAGGCAACGCGCGAGAGCGAATCGCCGAGCACATACGGGCGCAGCCCGGACAACTCATCATCGCCCGCGGTCGCGCCCTGTACCTTGCCTGCGCCGGCAGCCGGCTGCCACGGTAGTGGCAAATCGCCCGCCGGACGCGGATAGACCAGCACGCGCGCATCCAGCCACAGCCACGCCCAGGTGACGAACGCGCCGAGCGGATGCGTGCAGAACACCTCAATCGGTGCCATCGCGTGCCAGCCGCGTTGCCAGGTCGTCTCGCGCAGCACCACCAGCGCCGTCGCCCCGGGGCGCAGCGCATCGCTTACCGCGCGCTGTTCGCTATTGCGCACATGCACCAGCCCGCGCTCGCGGCCGTGATGCTCGACCACCGTTACCGTAAACGACGCCTCGTCGCCCGCCCACACCGGCGCGCCACCCTGCGCGGCAAACGCCAACCCGGCGAGCTGCCCGGCAGTAATCGTGCCGCCGAGCAAAAACACCGTGAACGCGAGAAACGTCAGCGCATAGCCGAGATTCAACTGGTGGTTGGCCGACCAGACAAACATCACCGCCAGCACCGCCAAAAACGCCAGCCCGAAGCGCGTCGGCACCACCGGCATACGCAGCACCGACGGCAACAATCGCGACCCTACAGCCTCCCGCTGCCGCGCCTGCCAGTAGGCACGCGCCCTGTCCTCGATACGCATCACAGCGGTACGGCAACCTGGCCCAGCACCCGCGCCAGCGCCGCCTGATGCCCCTCGCTATCGGCATGCACCGAACGCAGGCGGTGCCAGGCGACCGCCGGAAACACCTTCTGCACAAACTCCGGCAACACCGCCGACTCGCCGCGCAACAGCGCATACGCCTGTGTCGCGCGCACCAGCGCCAATCCGGCGCGCGTTGAAAGTCCGTGGACAAAATCACCGCTGCTGCGCGTATGCGCCAGCAACTTCTGCACATACTGCGCCAGCGCTTCCGAGGCCACCACCTGCGCCGCCGCCTGTTGCAGCGCCAGCACCTCCTCGCGCGACAGCACCGGCTTCGTCTGCGCGAGCATCTCGTCGCGCGACACCCCGCGCAAAATCTCCGCCTCGCGCGCCGCTGCCGGATAGCCGAGCGACAGGCGCATCAAAAAGCGGTCGAGCTGCGACTCCGGCAGGGCAAACGTGCCGATCTGCTCCAGCGGGTTCTGCGTGGCGATGACAAAAAACGGCGACGGCAGGCGGTGCGTCTGCCGGTCGAGCGACACCTGCCGCTCCTCCATCGCCTCCAGCAGCGCCGACTGACTCTTGGGCGAAGCGCGGTTGATTTCATCGGCGAGCAACAACTGCGTAAACACCGGCCCCTGGTGAAAAACCAGCGACTGCGACGCCGCGTCCAGCGTCGAAAAACCGATGACGTCCGCCGGCAGTAAATCCGAGGTGAACTGAATGCGGCGGAAATCCAGACCGAGCGTGGCGGCAAAAGCCTTCGCGAGCGTCGTCTTGCCCGCGCCGGGCAAATCTTCCAGCAACAAATGCCCGCGCGCGAGCAGACAGGCGACTGAGAGCGCAATCGCCTCCTGCTTGCCGACGACAATCGAGGCGAGCTGCGTCAGCGCCTGATGCAGCTTCTGCCGCAACTCCGTCGATAAAACCGATGATTTCATGGGACCTCCTTGCAAAAAAATCCGTGATAGCAGAAAAAACCGCACCGTGGTGGCGGTGCGGATGGGCGCGAATCTTAACAAAAACCCGCGGCAGAGGGCGGGCGATATACATACGCCTGAGCGCTCAAGGTGTATGTAAACAGATAATGCCGACGTGATATAGCGGGCTTCCATTCGTATTCCGGACGGCGTCCCGTAGAAGAAAGCCCATGCCTCGCGAAAGATGAGGTTGTACGGAATACGTGGGACAGCGCTATACATACACCTGAGCGCTCAACCTGTATGTAAATAAGGGGCGTCTTTACCTAAATATTAGCGTGTGCTAAATTAGCAACCCCAAGAAACAAGGAACACTGATGAGCGAAACCCCCGATACAAACGACTTTTACGCCGCAGGTGCGGCGAAAGCGGCGCAATGGTTGCGCGCGCTGGCCAACGAACAGCGGCTGCTGGTGTTGTGCCTGCTGCTGGAGGCGGGCGAGATGAGCGTCGGCGAATTGCAGGCGCGGCTTGCCCTCAGCCAGTCAGCGCTATCGCAGCATCTGGCGCGGATGCGCGAGGAGGGGCTGATTACTTTCCGCCGCGAGGCGCAGACACTCTATTACCGCATTGACTACCCCGAAGTGGCGCGGCTCATCGCTATCCTGAAAACCATTTTTTGCCCGGAGCATCCGCAGGGGGAAATCGCATGAAAAACATCACCCCCGCCGAGGCGCAAGCCTTGCTGGCAAGCGGCGCGACACTGGCCGACATCCGCAGTGCCGACGAATACGCGCGCGAACACATCGCCGGCGCGCAGCGGGTGGAGGTCGCCGCGTTGCAAGCGGAACAATTCACTGCGCCGGTCATCTTCCATTGCCGCCTGGGGCAACGCACCCGGCAACAGGCGGCGCGGTTGCGTGCCAGCGTGCGTGCCGATGTGGCGGCTTATCTGCTCGATGGCGGCATTGAGGCGTGGAAACAGGCGGGGTTGCCGGTCATCCGCGATTGCCGCCAACCGCTGGAACTGCAAAGACAGGTTCACATTGCGGCGGGTTCGCTTATCGTCCTCGGCGCGCTGCTGGGCGCAACCGTTTCGCCCTGGTTCTATGGGTTATGCGCACTGGTCGGCGCCGGGCTGATATTCGCCGGCGTGAGCGGCTTCTGCGGCATGGCCGTGCTGCTGGCAAAAATGCCGTGGAATCGGCGGGCATCCTCTTGATTTTTTAACCACAGGAGAAAACCATGAAATTTCAAACCAATATCGGCATGCTCGACAAAGGGCTACGCATCGGCGTGGGGGCATTGTTGATAGCGCTGGCACTATTTGGCGTTATCGGCTGGTGGGGCTGGCTCGGCCTCATCCCGCTGGCGACCGCTTTCGTGCGCTTCTGCCCGCTTTATGCGCTGTTCGGCATCAACACCTGCCCGTTAAAACGCCCTGATGGCGAATAATTTGCCGTCATTTAGTAAAAAGCGCTTGCAGAATATGCAAGCGCTTTTTTTAATGCAGTGCCTTAAATTGCAAAGCCTGCTGAAAGAAGGCCTCTGCCGCCGCATGCTTGGCAAAGCGGTCAAGCGGAATAAACCAGGCGACATTACGCCCCACATAGAACAACAAAAATTCCTTGTCCAAAATCACGCGCGACACCGCCGGCCACAAATAAAACAGGCGTGTGCGACCCGCTTCCTCCACTAATAAACCCTCAGTAGAAATAGACAAGACAAACTCGCGACCGTCCGGCGCATCCAATAATGCCCGTATCGCTGTAGCATAATTCCAGCGCAAATACAAAATCGCCAACCACAACAACGCCAGCGACCAAAAAAACAAACGCTGCAAGGCGGCAAAAACCGAATCACGATTGCCTAACCAGGCATCCCATTGCGCCGCAAACGCATCGACCTCTATTTCATCACCGGGCAGAAAAGCGCAGCTCTCCTGCAAAAAAGTGGCGATGCGGCGCGCATCGAAAAAGAAACCGCCATACAACGGCGCAAACAGCACAATGGCAATCAGCGCGCCCAACCAGTAGCGCCGTTTTAATTCTCGCGAGCGATAGCGGCACATCCGCCGACCGGCGCGCCGTTGCTCGCGCGACGTTACCGAAAAAGCCATTTGCAAAGCGTCATTAGAATTCATGGTGACTCCGGTAAAAATTCAGCTGCTGTAAAAAAGATTCTGCCGCGCTCGCATCCGCAAAAGCGCGCAAGGGAATGGGAAACGCCGCGACTTGATCAATAAACACCAAAATAAAACCGCCTGCACATTCAACCCGCTCTACCGCTGGCCAGAAATATACATTGCGCGAACGCCCCGCTTCCTCGCTCACAAAGCCTTCTGCACTAATGGTATAGACAAACTGCCGCGCGTTTAAGGGTCGCACCGCCGCCCGTTTACGCAAGGCAATTTCATAAACAAAGGTGGCGGTAAACACCAAAGCGCTGGCAATCACCGCACCCATTGCCCAGTAAATATCGCCCATGCCTTCGCCAAATAATCCCAGTTGCACAGCGATACGGCGCAGTCGCGAAAAAAGCAGCCAAAAACAGCATAAATGAAACGCCCAACTCGCCATATTCAAAAGACGCAAACGCCGCCGGATAGAAAGCGGCAAATAGCGCTGCAATAAACGCGACACTGCCCGCTGCTCGGCGGGCGTCAAGGTTACCGGAACGGCACATGGGATAGAGGCATTCATGATTTTGGCTTTATAGGATGGCATGGCGTTTTACATACACCTGAGCGCTCGAGGTGTATGTAAATGCCATAGGCAAAATACCTCGCAGGTGCGGTGCGGTTGTCCGGCGCTTCAGTCTTCTTCTGTCGCGACCGCGTCCGGTTCGCGGCGGATTTCCGCGGTGGTAACGATGCCGTCGGCAAAATCGAGCACGCGCACGGTGCAGCCGGGCAGGGCGATTTCGGTACCCGCTTCGGGGAAGTTGCCCAGCGTTTCGATGATGAGGCCGGAGAGGGTGTTGGGGCCATCGAGCGGCAGTTTCAGGCCGAGTTCGCGGTTTAACTGGCGTAGCGGGATGCCGCCTTCGACGGTGTAGAGGTTTTCTTGTTGTTCGATGATTTCGGGCGGTTCGTCAGCCGCGCCTTCGTCGCCGATGTCGCCGACGATGTGGGTCAGGATGTCTTCGAGGGTAATCATTCCCTGGATGTCGCCGTATTCGTCCACCACCAGGCCGCTGCGCGCTTTCGCCTGGCGGAAGTGCAGGAGTTGTTTGCGTAGCGGCGTGCTTTCCGGGACGAAATGGCAGGGGCGCAGCACTTGTTGCAGGCGGGTTTTGTCGAGGGTGTTGTCGCGCAGCGGCAGGATGATGTCGCGGATGTGCAGCATGCCTTCGGCCTGGTCGAGGTGGTCGCGGTAGGCGACGAGGCGGCCGTGGCGGCTGCTGGTGATTTGCCGCAGGATGTCTTCCCAGTCGTCGTTCAAGTCCACGCCTTCGAGTTCGTTGCGCGGCACCATCGCTTCGCTGACGGAGACGTCTTCGAGTTCGAGGACGTTGAGCAGCATGTCCTGCTGTTCGCTGCTTTCTTCGTCGTCGCCATTTTGGCTGGACTGGACGATGCTGCGCAGTTCGTCGTTGCTGAGTGCTTCTTCGACGGCGTTTTCGGTCTTTACGCCGAGCGGACGCAGGACGACGCGCACGATGGCGTTTAAGAGGCGCACCAGCGGCGAGAGGATGCGCACCAGCCAGGCAAGCACCGGCGCAACCGGCAGGGCGATGCGCTGCGCGTTGGTCGCGGCGAGTGTTTTTGGCGCGACTTCAGAGAAGACGAGAACCACGACGGTCAAGATGATGGTGGAGAGCAGGACGCCGAAGTCGCCGTAGAGGCGCAGGCCGATGAGGGTGCCGAGCGAGGTGGCGGCGATATTGACGAAGTTGTTGCCGAGGAGGATGGTGCCGATGAGGCGGTCGGTGTGTTTGAGCAGGTGGCTGGCGCATTTGGCGCGCTTGTTGCCTTCGTCCGCGAGGTGTTTGAGTTTGTAGCGGTTGAGCGACATCATCGCGGTTTCCGAGGCAGAAAAAAACGCCGAGAAGGCGAGGCAGATGATTAAAGCGAGGATTAACAGCCCTAGCGGAATG
>CAURAS010000036.1:0-9647 GCA_963522865.1 uncultured Cardiobacterium sp. | reverse complement strand
GCCGCGCGCGCAGCACACAATCGAGCGCGCCGCGGTCTTCCAGCTTGAGCGCGACTGCCGTTACGCCAAGCTGCGCCAACACCTCATGCACGGTGGCGCGGATTTGCGCATCAAACTGCTTGCCGACACTGCTGTTTAGCGTGAGCGACACGCCGGACGCGGCGGGCGCGACATAGACCATCACATCGCTGGACTCTACCGTCCCGGCGACACTCTCTTTACTGATCAACATAAACACTCCTCTATCAGGATTAGCGAACACCGCATGCAGGGCGGCGCAAAAGCGGCGCTATCTTAGAGAAATTAAAAAATGATGACAATCACAAAACCCCGCCGTTGCGGCATATCAAACGTAACGGGCTGATTTTACGGCAGCAAGCAAACTGCTACGGCGTTTGTCAGTCATTGCATTTACATACACTTCGAGCGCTCAGCTGTATGTAAATCTTGTCCGCGTAAAAAACAGGAGGCGATTTGCCCCCTGTTTTATGACAATGGACTTAATTTGGCAACGCCTGCTGCGGCAGGGCAATCATGAAATTGTCCACCTCGCCATTCATGCGGTTCCAGCCAGAATTAAAGAGAACGCGGGTGAAATCCTGGTTAACGGTCGCATGCGGCTCCAGCCAGTAATTTGCCGAATCATTAAACCCTTCCGGTAAGCGCGGGTAGAAATGTTCGCTGTCGGCATTGGCGATGGAATAGATTTTCGGATTTTCTTCCAGGCTGACGGCAAAGATTTTGCGGTGCAGCCATTGCCGGTTTTCCCGACGTAGATTGAATTGTTCGCCTTTCTGCTCGGCATAGGTAGAAATTAGAACCCAACCCGGTTTGCGGAATGCTTTACCGGAAACGTGAATGGCGGTCGCCGTACCGTTGAGATAGCTTGGGAACAATACCGTCTGTTTGCCGGTTGCGAGATTGGTCATAAAAATATCGCCGCCGCTGCTTTGATAATTAATGGAGACGTAAACATCCTGCCCCGCTTTATTCAGCGCAATATCAGAATGCTCGGATTTTTTATGCAGCTGGGTGAAATTGCGGAATTGGCGATCATAGGCGCGCGTGCCCATTTGGTCATCGCCGGAGATAACGCAATATTCGCCGCTGGGACTCATGCTGACGTGGTCGGGCGCGTCATTGGGCGTGTCCATATGGCCGACGATCTGTTGCTGTTGCATATCCCAGACGAAGACGCCGTGAGTTTTCCAATTCGTGCTGTCGCGCGCCAGCAAACACCAATAGCGCCCATCACTTGAAGGCGAACCCTCGGAGCGGGTCGTGGCAATATCAGCGGCATTCCAATATTTGCGGATTTCCGCGCCCATATCAGCAGCGAGCGCTACCTGATTTTTGCCAATATTGACGCTAAAGAGTTTCATGCCGACGCCATTCTCGTACATAAAGTAAAGCGTATCGGGATCGGTCGCGTGCCATTGCGGTTCGGCATTGCCACCGGCGATATGGCGTGGCAATCCATCGGCGCCTTGAAAATCGGCGAGTCTGCGAATTTCTTTGCCCGTTTGCGCGTCATACAGATACCAAAAGCCTGCCTGATCCATCAGCAGCATTTTGGAATTATCAGCATTGAATGCCTGGCTGCGCGAATAGATATTGCGGCGGAAGTTGAAGTTATTTTGTTTGAGTGAACCGGTATCGGTGATACGCACCAGGCAGGTTTTATAGGTCGGCTCAACCGTGGCGACGCCTTTTTCCGGCAAGGGCGTATCGGGCAGTGGCTGAATTTCCATGCCCGCAATCAGCGGCGTTTGCCGCGCGGTAATCGTGGCGCAAATGTCGTTGCCGTTATTGGGCGCCGTTTCATTCTTGGCGGCGATGCGCACCGGCAGCGTGGAAAAAACGCTCATCCGCCCCTGCGCGCTGCGCACTTCTTCGCGATACGCCAGCAGTTTGCCCGCGTCGCCCGGCTGGATTTTGTACTCGCTGCCGCTGGCGACTTTTTGCATCTGGTTGGTGCGCGCACCGACAAACCAGCTGCCGCCAACGATGGTGCCTTCATATTGCCCGGCGATGCCACGCACCGTCTCGCCAACGTGCGGGCTTTTCACCCCGGTGGACAGCGCTGGGTCTTTTGTGGCAAAGGGCGCCGCGCCGTCGCTGATTTCAACGGCGTAGCTGAATACTTTGTATTTTTTCCCGGTTTTCGGGTCGCGGATTTCTTCGGCGTAGGCGATTTTCTGCCCGGCATCGGCGGCGGTTGGGCGGTAGGTTTGTCCATTGCCGATTTTCTGCCCGTTGCGGTACCAGCCGCGTCCGGTAATTTGGTAGCTGCCATAGGCACCGCTGCCCGCCTGAATACTGTCGCCAACGCGGTAACGCGCCTGTTCGCCCGCGCGCGGGATTTTCTCGATAGGCACTTGTGCGATTACCATCTGCCCATATAAGCCGCAGGCGACCATCGCGGCGCAGAGCGTGTGTTTCCAGTGTTTACGCATGGTTTTCCCCTTGTTGTTAAAAACTGAGGGCATTATTTAACGGTAATAAACGGCTTGCAAGTATCGTTTTTGTCGGCGCGGGCTTTGTCAGCAGTTGCGCAAAAATAAAGGAATATACATACACCCTGAGCGCTCAGGTGTATGTATATTCCCCGTAGTGTTTGCTGCGCGACTGTCTATTTGTCTTTCTCCAGCCGCATGTATTTGCTCGGCCAGTGGTTCATCACGTTTTCTTCGTAGCCTTTCACGTAGGGTTTGATCAGGTGTTTGGAGACGAAGTAATAGACCGGGATGAGCGCGTGGTTGTCGATGAGCCGTTTTTCCGCCTGTTGCAGGATGGCGGCGCGTTTGTCGCGGTCGGTTTCGCTGGCGGCGTTGGCGATGAGCGCATCGTATTCGGGGTCGCTCAGGCCGATGGTGTTGCTGCCGCCGCCGCTGACGAAGAGGTCAAGGAAGGTGTTGGCGTCGTCGTAGTCGCCCATCCACGAGCCACGGAAGACCTGGGTGTTGTATTCGCGGCGGTCGTTCAGGTAAGCCTTCCATTCTTTGTTAATCAGGCTGGTTTCGACGCCGAGCGCTTCTTTCCACAATGATGCGACGGCGATGGCGATTTTTTTGTTGTTGTCGTTGGTGTTGTAGAGCAGCTCGACGCGCAGCGGGTTTTCTTTGTTGTAGCCCGCTTCCGCGTAAAGCGCCTGCGCTTTTTCGATGCGTTTTTGCCGCTCCCAGCTGGCGTATTCGGGCTGGTAGGGCGTATAGCCGCTGATGCCGGGGACGACGAAGCCATAAGCCGGTTTTTCGCCGCTGGCGGTGATGTTTTTGACGATGCGCTCGCGGTCAATGACGAGGCTCAGCGCTTCGCGCAGTTTGGGGTTGTCCTTGAAGGGCGGCTTGGTGAGGTTGTAGCCGAAATAGAAGGTGCCGAGGTAGTTGTAGATGTGCAGTTCGTCGCTCAAGTTTTCTTGCAGCCATTTGATTTGGTCGTTGGGGACGTCTGCCGTCCAGTCCAGCTCGCCGGCGCGGTAGCGTTGCAGTTCGGCGTTTTTGTCTTCGCTGACGTAGTAGATGACTTTGTCGAGTTGTACGTCTTGCGCGCCGTAGTAGTCGGGCGATTTTTCGAGGACGATGCGCGATTGTGGCTTCCATTCGCGCATTTTGTAGGCGCCGTTGCCGGCAATGTGTTCGGCGCGCGTCCATTCTTTGCCGTATTTTTCCACGATATGCCGCGGCACGGGGTAGGTGACGGCGTTGATGAGCAGGCCGGTGAAGTAGGGGGTGGGGTTGTTCAGTTCGACGACGAGGGTTTTGTCGTCCGGCGCGCTGACGCCGAGCGCATCCAGCGGCTGTTTGCCTTCGACGATTTCTTTTGCGTTTTTGACCGGATAGAGGAAGAAGCTGTATTTGCTGCCGACCGCCGGATCGACGCCGCGCCGCCAGGCATAGACGAAGTCGCCTGCGGTGACGGGGGTGCCGTCCGACCAGGTGTTGTCGCGCAGGTGGAAGGTGTAGGTTTTGCCGTCTTCCGAGACGTCCCATTTTTCGGCGACGCCGGGGATGAGGTGCGCGCCCGCGTCTTCGTCGATGAGGCCGACGAACATGTCGCGCAGGATGTGCATTTCCGGCATGCCTTGCGCCAGCTGCGGGTCCATGCTGGCGGGTTCGGCGTCGTTGCTGCGGCGCAGGACGTTTTCAGCCTGCGCGCCGCTGGTGGCGGCGAGCAGGAGGGTGGTGAGTAGCAGTTTGTAGTTCATGGAGGTTCTCAAGGTTCTATGTGTAGATGCTGGGTGCGCAGGGTGCCGGTCGGATTGCCCTGATAACCTTTGAACTGCGGTTTGAGCAGGCGCACGGTGACGTAGTAGTAAATCGGGGCGACGGGATAATTATCGACAAGGATTTTTTCCGCTTCTTGCAGCAGTTTGGCGCGTGCAGCCAAATCCTGGGTTGCCGAGGCTTCTTTCAGTTTGGCGTCATAATCGTCGCTACTGAATTTGGAGTGGTTCATGGCGGAATTTTTTTGGAAGATTTCGAGGAAAGTATAAGGGTCGTTATAGTCGCCAATCCAGGCGTAGCGATAGGCTTCGACATTGCCCTGGGTGAAATTGGAGAGCATGACTTTCCATTCCTGATTGACCAATTCGGTTTCTACGCCAAGGACTTGTTTCCACATCGCGGCAATGGCGACCATGATTTTTTTGTGCGCTTCGCTGGTGTTATAGGTGAGCGAGATTTTCAGCGGTTTTTCTTTGGAATATCCCGCCTCAGCGTAGAGGGCTTTGGCGCGTTCGATTTGCGCCTTGCGATCCAGTTTGGCATTTTCCGGTTGATAGGGGTCGCTATTTTTGACGTTCGGCGGGACAACGGTATAAGCGGGAATTTGTCCGGCTTTGGTGATTTTTTCGATGATGGTCTTGCGGTCAATGGCGAGACTTAACGCTTCGCGCAATTTGACATTATCCTTGAGCGGCGGTTTGGCGGTATTGAAACCAATCCAGTAAGTGCCAAGATAGGGGTCAATATGTAATTGGTCGGCGAATTCTTTGCGTGCGATTTCCAGATTTTCGGAGGTTACGCTTTCAACGTAATCAATTTCGCCAGCACGATAGCGGGCAAATGCGGTTGCCTCAGATTCAATGGGATAGTAGATGACTTTATCAATGGCGACCTGGTCTTTGTTCCAATAGGTTGGCGATTTTTCGGCAGCGATTTTTGCCTGCGCTTTCCATTCGGTGAGGTGGTAAGCGCCGTTACTGACGATATGTTCCGGTTGTGTCCATTTGTCGCCGTATTGTTCAACGGTTTTTTGCGGCACGGGATAGCTGGTGTAGTGCGTCAGCAGGTCAAGGAAATAAGGGGTGGGGCTATTGAGTTCGACTTGCAGGGTTCGATCATCTATGGCCTTGACGCCGAGCGCTTCGATATTCTTTTCCGTACCGCTGGCAATAGCTTCAGCATTTTTTATCGGATAGAGGATGAAGGCATATTCACCGCCTGTCGCCGGATTGACGGCGCGCCGCCAGGCATAGACAAAATCGCCCGCGGTTACGGGCGTATCATCCGACCATTTGGCATTGTCGCGCAGGTGGAAAGTATAGGTTTTGCCATCGTCGGAGATTTCCCATTTTTCCGCCACGCCGGGAATCAATTTGCCCGCCGCATCATTACTGGTTAATCCTTCGAAATTATCGTAAATGACAGCCGAACCGCTAGATTCCGAAGCCAGTTGCGGATCAATGCTTTTCGGTTCGGAACTATTGCCACGGCGGAATACGCTTTCCGCCTGGGCATTGAGGGCGAGCAGAATCAGGGAAGTGAGAAGCGCCTTTTTCATATACATAATCCTCATGGGAGTGGACGGGAAACTGTCGCCGCGGCAAACGGCACGATAGCGGCAGTTCGCATACTTTACGGTAATTTCCGCGCAAGGCAAGCGTTACCCGCCGAATTGCCGCATAATACGCGCTCCTTTCGCATTACCCCGCCCCATGCAAATCCTTTTTCTGCTCATCCCCATCTCTGTCATCCTCATCACTGCCGCCGTATTCGCCTTCCATTGGGCGGTACGCACCCGCCAGTTTGACGATCTTGAATCGCCCGGCATGATTCCGCTTTTGGACGACACCGAAGAAGAGCGCCAGCAACGCGACCGCAAAAACGGATGAACAGCGCCGTCATTTTTACCGCCTTCGCCACCGGCCTCGCGGGCAGCGCGCACTGCATCGGCATGTGCGGCGGCATCAGCGTCTCGCTCGGCCTTGGCAGCATGAAAAAGCGGCTGCTGCCGGTTTATCACCTCGGCCGCCTCGCCAGTTACACCACCCTCGGCCTCGTCTTTGGCAGCCTGCTGCCGCTCATCGGCGTGCGTGCCTACAATGCCGCCTGGGGCGCCTCATTACGCATTGCCGCCGCGCTGATGATGCTCGCCATAGGCCTGCAAATCGCCTTTGGCGTCAATCTGTTGCGCCGTCTGGAACGCCACGGCGCGCGCCTGTGGCGGCCGCTTGCCGGTTTCGTGCAATCGTTGCTGCCGGTGCAAACGGGCAGCGATGCGCTCCTCCTCGGCTTCCTTTGGGGACTGCTTCCCTGCGGCCTGATTTACAGCGCGCTCGGCCTCGCCGTGGTTAGCGGCAATCCGTTGCAGGCGGGGTTGGTGATGCTCGCCTTCGGTACGGGAACGCTCCCCGCGATGCTGCTCCTCGGCGTTTTCTCCGGCACGCTGGTGCAGGCGCTCACCCGCGACAGCAGCCGCGTCATCCTCGGCACCATCGTCATCGCCACCGCCTTGTGGACGCTGTGGCCGTTTGTCGGCTAGATTTACATACACCTGAGCGCTCGATGTGTATGTATATTTAGTGCGTTCATAAAAAACCGGATGCCGAGGCATCCGGTTTTTAGCGTTTGCGTCCTTATTAGTCGCGCGTACCGCCGAAAGAGGTATTGAGGCTGCTGTCGTTGGGGAAGACGACTTGTCCGGCGGTTTCCTGGGCATTTTCGCCGTAGAGCGCGCCTTCGTAGCGGCCTTTGCTGTCACCGACGACGCTCGCCGTGCCTTTGTATTCCGCGCCACGCAGTGCGCCTTCCTCCAGGGTGATGTCACGACGGGGACCGGGAAGGATGATTTTGCCATTGACGCTACGTTCACCGAAATCCACATTCAGGGTGCTTTCGCCATTGGTATAAACCTGATCTTTGACAGTGTCCCAACGTACGGCGTTGCCGTGGTAAACCGCCTTGCCGCTTTGCGGGACGTTTTCGGTCTTGTCGCCACGGTAGCGCAGTTCTCTTTTGGCGTTGAAGTCATCAACCCAAAGGCCATAGAAGGAAGCGTTCTGGTTGTAGCCGTGCAACTTGCCGTTCGGGGTGCGGATGACGACGCTGCCTTTTTTTTCTTTGGACAGGTCAATATGGGCATCGTCCGGGGTGATGGTGTCGCTGGCGCCAGATCCGCCACAAGCGGCGAGCAGGCTGACAACGGCAGTAGAGAGCAGAATGTTTTTCATCGCTGAATTCCTCTTGGGTCGTGAAAATGAGCGCTCTGTTTGCGCGTGGGTATTATGGCGCGCTTTGTTGTTTTTGTTCGTGGGAATTTGGTCATTTTGTTGTCAGTGTGCGACAACTTCAGACCGAAAGGTACAACCCCAGACTAAACAGCAGGTTAATCGCGCAGGTAATGAGGACGATAGCTTTCAGCTCGCCCCCGGCGCTGGCAAGGTCGGCAGCGCGATAGATGCGTCGCGCGTGGCAGGCGAGGGCAGGGCAGGCAAGCAGCCACAGCAGGCTGGCAGGAGCGACGGCGGCGTAGGCAAGGTAGCACAAGGCGGCGGCGGCAAGCAGCGCGAGGTGAAAGGTTTTACTGCGGGCAAAGCCGAGTTTGACCGCGATGGTGCTTTTGCCGACGGCGGCGTCGCTGTCGATGTCGCGTATGTTATTGACGTGCAGCACGGCGGCGGAGAGCAGGCCGCAACCGGTCGCGGGGAGGAGTAGCACCGGGCTGTAGCTGCCGCTTTGCAGGTAATAGCTGCCGATAACGCCGAGCAGGCCGAAGAAGCAGAAGACGCTGACTTCGCCGAGGGCGTGGTGTCCGTAGGCGTAGCGGCCGACGGTGTAGGTGATGGCAGCGAGGATGGCAAGCGCACCGAGCAGCAGGAACAGCAGGAGGTCGCTCCAGCCGGGCGAACTGACGGCGAGCAGGGCGATGCCGAAGGAGAGCGAGGCGAGTATGCCCGCCGCGAGCAGTTGGCGCATTTGCCGGATGCTGATCGCGCCGCTGGCGGTCAAACGGCGCGGGGCGCTGGCAGGGCGGTGGCGGTCGGTACCGCGCACGCCGTCGCCGTAGTCGTTGGCGATGTTGGAGAGGATTTGCAGGGAGAGGGCGGTCAGGAGCGAGAGGAGGAAGACGCTGAATCGCCAGGCGCCGTGGGTGTAAGCAAGCGCGTTGCCGCAGCAGATAACGGCAAGCGCAAGCGGCAGGGTACGCGGGCGCGCCAGTTCGATCAGGGTTCTCATGAGATTGTATGGGCGTTTATAAATTTATAGCGGTTTTGTCGCGCAGATTTTGCCTGATTGCTTCGTAAAGGACAACCGCGACGGCGTTGGAGAGGTTGAGGCTGCGCGAGTTTGCCTGCATTGGCAAGCGGATTTTCTGCGGGTTTTCCAGCGCGGCATGGACGAACGGTGGCAACCCGGCGGTTTCGCTGCCAAAGAGGAGGACGTCATCGGCGCCGATAGCCGCGTCGTAAAGACTGCGCTCGCCTTTGGTGGTCAGCGCCCAGATGTTGCGCCCGACAACAGCCGCGAGAAATGCCGCCCAGTCGTCGTGATGCTGAATGTCGGCGAACTCGGCGTAATCCAGCCCGGCGCGGCGCAGACGACGGTCATCCCAGGTAAAGCCCAGCGGGTGGATGAGGTGCAACGCCGCGCCGGTATTGGCGCAGAGACGGATGATGTTGCCGGTGTTGGGCGCGATTTGCGGTTGGTAGAGGGCGATGTGTTGCATGGTTTGGTGCGGGATTTATACATACAGCTGAGCGCTCAATATGTATGTAAATGGCAATATACATACACATAGAGCGCTCAGGCGTATGTAAATGAATAGGGCAGGGCGGTGTGGATTAGCGCTCCTCCCCGCTACAACACGGGCAACCCGGCACATGGTCGTTTTCGCCTTCCGCGGCTTCCGCCTGGCGCGCGTAGCGCCAGAGTAGCGCCTCGCCTTGCAGCTTCTCGTCCCCGGTAGCGGGCTTTTTCTCGGCGGGCTTCATGCCAGCCCCTCCCAGAAGCGGCGCGCGACTTGCTGCCCGGTCGCCTTTTCAATCTCGCGCATGCAGGTCGGGCTGGTCACGTTCAGCTCGGTCAGGTAGCCACCGATGACGTCCAGCCCGACCAAATACAGCCGCTGCTCGGCAATCAGCGGTTTGACCTGCTCGACAATCCACCATTCGCGTTCCGTCAGCGGTTGCACCACGCCGCGCCCGCCAGCGGCAAGATTGGCGCGGAACTCACCCTCGGCGGGCAAGCGCGCGAGGCCGTGATCCACCGCTTCGCCGTTGATGACGAGAATGCGCTTGTCGCCCTCGCTTACCTTGTCGAGATAGCGCTGCACCATCAGCGTTTGCAGGCCGTCCGGGTTCATCGCGTCTAAAATCGCGTTGGTGTTCTTGTCGCCCTGGGTCAGCTTGAAAACACCGCTGCCGC
>CAURAS010000035.1:0-9779 GCA_963522865.1 uncultured Cardiobacterium sp. | reverse complement strand
AGATGGCCATCAAAAGCGGCAGCCAGCGCGAGGGAGGGTTGGTGGCGTTCATCGGGAAGCGGGGCGAAAGCGGGCAGTCATTATCGTTTTTTCAGGCGTTTTCGCAAGGCGACACGCGCGCGCTATACAATGCCGCCAGCCACATCCGCCACAATCTCGGCAGGCAGAAAATCCGCCACCACCACGCTTTCACGGAGTACTCAATGAAATCTCACGACCTCGATCACCCCAACCCCAAAGACCACCACTGCTTCCTGCCAGGGCTGACCACAGCAGCGCCATTATGAAGGGCATCATCACTGCTGGCGTAGACGAAGCGGGACGCGGCGCGCTCGTCGGTAATGTCATCGCTGCCGCCGTCATCCTGCCCGCGCACTACGACTTACCTGGCCTGACCGACAGCAAAAAATTAAGCGCGCGCCAACGCGAAACGCTTTATACCGCCATCACCGCGCAGGCCGTTGCCTGGAGCGCCGCTGCCGCCAGTCCAGCAGAAATCGACACACTCAGCATCCATCACGCGACCCTGCTCGCCATGCAACGCGCGCTTGCTGCGCTCAACCCGCCGCCCGCGCAAGTGCTGATTGACGGCAAATTTACGCCGCCGCTTGCCATTCCCGCGCGAGCCATTGTCGGTGGCGACGCGCTTGAACCCTGTATCGCCGCCGCCTCCATCATCGCCAAAGTCACGCGCGACCGCGAAATGCAGGCACTAGAAACGCGCTACCCCGGCTACGGCTTCGCCACGCACAAAGGCTACGGCACCAAAGCACACCTCGCCGCCCTCGCCCACCTTGGCGCAACGCCGGAGCACCGCCGCAGCTACGCGCCAGTGCGCGCGGTTCTCACGCAACCCGTTTTGTGCTAACCGCATGGAGAACCTGCGCCAGGCGGCTATCCAACTAAATCCCGCTGTCATTTACATACACCTGAGCGCTCAAGGTGTATGTAAATTATGCGGGTCGCCACCGCCTCAGTTGCGACACCATGCCGTTAGAGACTGTTTACAATGCATTTTAGATGCCGTCGCTATGCGCATGATTTGCCGCCCCCACCCCGGGTTCTCCCACGGAGGGAAGGAGCTGATCTGCGTACATCCGCAGAACGATGCCCGCAGTAGCTACCATGGTAAACAACTGCTAAAAAGCCCGCCAATGCGGGCTTTTTATGGGCCAGTAGGAACTATGGCGCTGTGGGTGGGTTCATCATCCCTCTGTCATTTACATACACCTGAGCGCTCGAGGTGTATGTAAATTATGCGGGTCGCCACCGCCTCCTGAGTGAGCGCGCAAATTCGGTGCCTGTGGTTACCGTCGCATGGCTCTACGTTGGCAACTAGAAAGTAGCACTATTTAACAGTGGTATGCGCGTCTATAGTGCCTTCGATATCAAAAACGTCCAGCGCAAAACACTGACGAAATACCGCCGGACACGTACCATCATCCGCTTCCACGACGAGCAAAGCTACAATGTGGCGCAACATGCAGGTTGGGGGAATCAGGCTTTTGTCGCAACAGAAAAGCGAGGCGGAAGTCATCCCGGTGGTACCCGACCAGGACAAAATCCGCAACAAGAACTTCGATACAAAAACCTCATTCCGCCCCAAGATAAAACAGAAAAATACATGAAGCATATTCCTTATAATCCGTTCAAATTCCCTCCCATGGATTGAAATCGGAGTTTTGCAAAAATTTCAGACTGACTGAAAACGTACGACAAAATAGTGTAGGTCGGATACTCGTAGTCGACTTATGGACTTACTGTTTTAAGCAATACCAAAATACCCTTTCAGCTTATCTAGTGCTTCTTTATGGTTTTCTTCAACGTCAGTTTTCGTCCAAGTTTGACTTGCCATAATTTTGGCTGAACGTCCAAGCTCTACGTTACCTTTAAAATATTTTTGCTGTTTCTGTATAAAATCAAAATTACTTTGTGATGAATTTTTTCTGCGAGACAAAATAATCAAATTACCCAGTTTATTTGTCCACTCTTGCCGCTGCCCATCATTAAAATCCTTAACCCATTGACTATTATCTTTTGGAGTTTGTGGCAGAATATGTTCTATAACTAATTATTTTAGGTGTATTAAATGGCTGCTCATGGCTGTGATACAAATAATTGAGCAACAACAAAATATATCGTGTAGGACGCTTGCCATACATATCCGATTCTAGAAATATTTTGATCTCTTGTTGATTTATTGTAAAACAATCTTTATTTAGTAATTCATTACTGCAATCTGCCTTGTCAATCTCCTCAATAATTTTATTCATGTTTGCAATACGTAAGGTTGGCGTAAAACCTGAAATCCAATCGCTAGCAAATTTATTATTTAATTTTCCAGTAAACTCCAACAAATTTTCTTTGCCGAACTTATCGTAATAGCGCAATAAAGGTGCAATCCAAATCTCGCTTTCAAAACCAGTCTTCATCAAAGTAAGCAGGTTTTTTAATTTTAAACTCTCATTACCGTCAAAAAGTTCTGCATTATATTCCTTATATTTTTGTACAAATTCAAAAAAATCATCGCCTTTTTTGAGCTTATTTTTAGCAAAAATATTATCTTCAAACTCTTTTAATAAAGATAAGCTCGATTTCTGTTTGGTCAAAATACTTTGCAGGTGAGATAAAAAACCATCAAATTCATTACCAAAATAGTTTTCAATGCTCTCCCATTTTTCAGCGTATTGTTTCTGTTTTTCAGGGGAATTTACCGCACTTAAATTATCAGCCTTTAAAATATCAGCATTACGCAGCTTCACGCCACGATTATTTAGCACGGTAAACATTCTAAATGCGTCATCCAAATCTTGACTTGATACATAAATCAAAAGAACTTTATTTCTAAGGAAATAAAAAACTCGTCTAAGAATTTAGCATCTTGTGCTATTTTTTCTTGAAAATATTGTTGTATATTTAAAATAGCGTTTGCCATATTAAAAATCGATTTATCAGCTTTTTTACTCTTTGATAGCTCTTTAATTTTTTGATTAGTTGTCCCATCTTTCTGTTTAATATATTTGTCAATAAAATCGCTTACTTCTTTCCGAATATCAAAAAAGATGCGCAGGCGTTCAGGAATATTGTCATCAGCATTGCCTTGTTGAAAAATACTGTTGTGGCAAGTATCTTGTCGTTGTTTATTATCCGTCAAATCACGAATAACAGCGGTTAATAAGAATAGTGTAGTTAAACGTTGTTGTCCGTCTAATACATCATATTCAATATAGCCCCCATCATTATTTTCTTTTAGGACAAGTGAGCCTAGAAAATAATCACCGCTAGAGTCTTTCTTACAAGCGACCGAGATATCGTCTAGCAAGTCAATTACTTGGTCTTTTTCCCAAACATAAGGACGTTGGTAATTGGGAATTCGATACCATTGCTTAAAAACATCTTGGATAATCCATTTTCCAGATTTAATTTCAGACATAATAAATCTCCTATTAAATTGTCCTGTTTAAATAGATTTAATATTATAAATGCGGGCATTGCCGTGGGCGAGGCGTGCACCACGTAAGTTATTGCGCCGCGGGCGGGTTCATCAGCGGGTAGCTGTCCACCACCCCACCAGGGTGGATGGCGGGGAATTGTTGTTGGGCGTATTTGAGTAGTTGTGCCGCCGGGCTGTTGATGAGGATTTTTGCGTTCGGCGCGCGCCACAGTACCTGGTCGAGGATGTTGTTCGGGCGGTAGGGCAGGTCGGCGATGCCGTCGCCGTTTAAGTCAAAGGCGCTGTTGTCGCTCCAGTAGTTGCCCTGGCCGTCGTGCGACCATTCGTGGTAGCGCGTGCCGACGTACATCACCTGCGTCTGGTTGTCGATGAAGCTGTTGCGGTAGTTCTGGTTGTCGGTGGAGCCGGCGGTGCTGTGGATGCCGAGGGTGCAGTTTTCAAAGTGGTTGTCGTGGAAGGCGTTGCGGTTGGCGTTGTAGAGGAAGACGCATTTGTTGGCGCGCTCGATGCGGTTGCCGTGGATTTTGGCGTCGTTGACCGCGTTCAGCATCAGCCCGTGTTCGCGGCTGTCCTGCCCGCTGTTGTCGCGCACGGTGATGCGGTTGGAGAACATGATGACGTAGGCGGACTCCAGGTTTTCGGTGTGGTTGTGCGCGACTTCGCTGTCTTCGGTGTACATATAGTGCACGCCGAAGCGCATATTGCGCATGGTGTTGTTCTCGAACAGGTTGTATTTGCTGTTGGTGACGTAGATGCCGTCGCGGCCACCGCTTAAGGTGTTGTCGCGGATGATGGTGTGCGGGCTTTTCCAGATTTGGATGGCGTTGCCCCGGTCGTTTACCCGGCCTTCGTTTTGGCCGATGACGGTGTTGTGTTCGACCAGCGCGTTTTCCGGCCCCCAGATGTAGAGGCCGAAGAGGTTGTTTTCGGCGCGGTTGTGGTGGATGTGGGCGCGCGCCGCCTTGCGGTCGGCGAAGATGCCGGAGTCCATGTCGAACTGGCTGTTGCCGGAATGGCGCACGGTGAGGTATTCGATGGTGCTGTCCGGCGCCTTGAGGTGCAGCACTTTGCCTTTGCCGCCGCCATCCAGGATGGTTTTGCCGTCCGGGCTGCCGCTCAAGGTAATGGGGGTGTTGATGGTGTAGTTGCCCTGCCAGGTGCCGGGCGCGAGGGTGATGTGGTCGCCGGGTTGGGCGGCGTCAAGCGCGGCTTGCAGGTCGTCGCCGGGCTGGAGGGTGATTTCGCTGCGGTGTAGCGGCGGTTCGTCGCCGGGTTGGGGGAGGTTGAGGGCGTGCGCGGTTAAAAATTTCACGGCGATGAGGATCGCCGTGAGGGTTTTGGTTTTTGTCATGTCTTTCAGAATGTAATCAGGCTTTTGCCCTCACCCCAATCCCTCCCCCAGTGGGGGAGGGGCTCTCTGCGGTAGAGGGAGCTGACGTTATGAACGCAAGCTGTTACGCCTTCGGCTTGACCAGCATGCGGCCGGACATTTCCATGTGCAGGGCGTGGCAGAACCATTGGCAGTAGTACCAGTGGACGCCGGGGCGGTCTGCCTTGAAGGTGACGGACGAGGTCGCCTGCGGGCCGATTTCCATCGCGATGCCGTAGCCTTCGAGGGTGAAGCCGTGGGTGAGGTCTTCAATCAGCTCTTTGTTGGTGACGTAAACGGTGACTTCGTCGCCTTCGTTCACTTCAAATTTCGGCAGGCCGTAGGCGGGCGCAGTCGCGGTCATGTACACGCGGACTTTGTTGCCGTCGCGCACGAGCTGGTTGGCGGTGTCGAGGTCAACGCCGTCTTTTTTCGCCTGTTCGCGCGCTTCTTCCCAGAATTTGTCGTCGCGGTTCCAGATGCTGACCGGGTTCACCTTGCTGCGGTGGACGATGATCATGTCGTGCGGTTCGGCGTAGCTGGGGCCGTCGTGCACGAGTTTCATTTTCTCGCCGGAGATACTGATGAGCTGGTCGTTTTCCGGTTTGAGCACGCCAACGTTGAGGAAGCGGTCTTTGGAGAATTTGTTGAGGGAGACCAGCCACTGGCCGTCGGCTTCTTTGGTTTCGCCCATTGAGGTGTGGTTGTGCCCCGGCTGGTAGTGCACGTCGATTTTGTCGATGATGGGGTCAACGTCTTCGCCTTTGTATTTGCGAATGGCCTTGTCGATGTTCCATTTGACCATCTGGCTGTCGATGAACAGGGTGGTGAAGGCGTTGCCTTTGCCGTCAAATGCGGTGTGCAGCGGCCCCAGGCCAAGTTCGGGTTGGGCGACGACGAGGTCTTTCGCTTCGATTTTGTCATCGAAGAAGTCGTCGAGTTTGCGCACGTCGATGACGGTGACGGTCGGCGAGAGTTTGCCGTTCAGCACGATGTGGATGCCGTCCGGTGCAGCGTTACAGCCGTGCGGCGAGTTCGGCACCGGGATGTAGCGGGTGTATTTGGAGCCGTGTTTGCCGTCCAGTACCGGTACGCCATTGATTTCTTTGAAGTCGCCGTTTTTCACGCCTTCTTCGATGCGCTTGATGTTGAAGACGACGACCCAGTCGGTTTCGCTGGAGGACATTTCGCCAACGTCCAGGCCTTTTTCGGAGTTGTAGCAGGTGGAGAAGGCGTATTTGCCCTGGTAGTCGGCGTCCATGTTGTCAAGGTTGCCGTCCACCAGCACTTGCCATTTGACGTCCATGGTGTCGCCGTCAATGGCGGTGAAGGCGGTCCAGTAGTCTTCCTTGGCGTTTTCGGTGTCAAGGACTTTCTTGCCGTCGTTCGGCCACGGGATGATGTGCTCGCCGTTGGCGAAGACGTAGCCGGTGCGCGGGAAGCGCTGCGGGCGCAGACCGTGGATACCGGAGACGTTCGGGATTTCGACCATCGCGTCGCATTTCATCACGTCGCAGCGGATGCGGCCAACGCGGGTGTTGGCCTTGTCGTTGACGAAGATGTAGCGGCCATCGTAAGTGCCGTCGGTGAAGGACATATGCGGGTGGTGCAGGTCGCCGTTACGGAAGATGCCGCCCTTGTCTTCGAGGAATTTTTTGGTGTCGGGCAGCATTTTTTCGCGCATGACGCGGCGGCTTTCGTTGGTTTGACCCCAGCCGGTAGCACCATCGTAGTTAAACACCGGGATGCGCATCAGCTCGCGCATGGACGGCATACCGAGAATGCGGACTTCACCAGACTGGCCGCCGGAGTTGAAGACGTAGTATTCGTCCAGGTCGCCCGGTGCAACGTGATCGCTGGGTTCGGCCGCGCCTTCTGCGTTGGCGCTTTGTGAGGACGCCAGAAGTCCTGCGCCCCCGGCAACGGCACCGCCTGTTGCGACCGCTGCGCCGAGGAATCCGCGACGCTTCATTTTCAGTTTGTTGTCTTCTGACATGATGATTCTCCAGTTTGAGTTGAACGGAACCGTTTGTACTTTTTTACATACAGGGAAGCGCTCCCGGTGTATGTATAAAAGGTTTCAGGAGGTTGCCCCGCTGGCGGGTGGCTCGCCACCGACCGTTTTCAGAGCGATCTCGCCGCTGCGGATGGCTTCCACCCGTTTTTGCCGCTCTGCCGCTTTTTGCGCTTTCGCGATCTCCAGCAACAGGTGCATACAGCGAGACTTGTCATGATACAGCACCTGGCAATTCAGGCACTGAATACATTCGTTTTCGTTGATATTGCCTTCGGGGAAGATGGCTTCCACCGGACAATCCTGCGCGCATTTCTGGCAGGGATTGCCGCATTCCTGATAGCGTTTCAACCAGTTAAACAGGCGCAGCTTGGCGGGAATGGCGAGCGCCGCGCCCATCGGGCAGAGATAGCGGCAATAGAAGCGCTCGATAAAGAGGCCAATCAAGAGCAGCGTCAGCGCGAAGGCGACATACGGCCAGGCGCGGCCAAATTTCAGAATGATGCTGGTCTTGAACGGCTCAACCTCGGCGAGGTGCTCCGCCAGTCCCATGTCGTACAGGGAAAAACCGAACAGCAACAGGAAGATGATGTACTTGATGGCGGTCATCCGCTCATGCACCTTGAACGGCAATTTCAGCTGCTTGACGCCAAGTTTCTGTGCGATGAAATTGGTCAGCTCCTGCAAGGCGCCGAACGGGCAGAGCCAGCCGCAGAAAAAGCCGCGGTTCCACATCAGCGCACCGAAAGCGGTGGCGCACCAGAGGATGAAAATCACCGGGTCCATCAAAAAGACGTTCCAGTTAAAACCGTGAATGAGCGAATTGGTAAACGTCAGCACATTGACCACCGACAACTGCCCGTTCACCGAAAACTGCGCGCCAAGATAACCGCCGAGCCAGAAGAAGGTGAAAGTCAGGTAGCAGATGCGGAATGCCTTGTAAGCGCGCGGGTAGCAGGTAATCCATTCCTGCAACATAAAGACGCAGACCAGCACGAAAATGGCAATGCCGAGGACGATGATTTGCACCGTTTTGTCCTTCCATGCCTGGCGCGCAATCTTCTCCTGCACACTGAGTTCGCCCGCATTATCGGCAGCGCCAGCCGCGCCATTATCGGCGGCAACCGTTGCCGTTTGCGGCGGCGCGGGCGGCGGCTCAACATAATCCGGGTTGGGAATCTGCTTCAAATAAGTGGCGGGCAGGCTGTAATCCATATCGTAAGTAATGAACGCCTTTTCCCGCGCAGCGGTGGCGCGCTGCACCAGCAGCTCCAACTGCCACGGACGCGCCACATCCAGCGTCTGCTCCTCCGGCACCACAAACAGCGCGATTTCCGGGAAACGCGGCGCGCCTTGGGCGAGAATATCGCCAAGGCGGCGGTGATTGCGGTCGCGGAAGTGAAAACCGCCGCCATCCTGTTTGAGCTTCAAGCGGTCAAAAATTCCGCCGCGCACATAACCCGAACCCTTGAACGAATAAAGCCCTTTACCGGCGACGAGAATCGCCTGCTGGTTCGGTTTCAACTGCTTCTGCAACTGCTCATAACCGGCATTGCCGAGCAAACTGCGGCCAATTGACGGCACCGATACCGGCGCATAAAACATCTCGATGAACTCATCCTCCGGGTTGGCGCTCTCCGCATGCTCTGCCCCTTCCGGGTGCTTCGATTTGGCGAACGCCTCATTAACCTCGCCCACCTTGAGATGGAACGAACGCACCGCGCCATTACCGGTGAGTTCCTGCCAAGTGCTCACCGTCTGATTATCCATATCAACGACCGACAACTCCTTCGGCTGTGCGGGCACGGCACCCTCCTCGCCGCCGCCCTGCATCGCCTTCGCCGCGGCAATCGTCGAGCGGGCAATCGTCTCGTTAATCACCATCACCGTAACCGTCGCACCGCTAATCACATCCGGCGCCTCCTGATTCATGCCATCGCGCGGATAATTACGCCCGGTGTAAGCGTCGATATACGCATTGACCTTCTCCACCGGAATACCGATGAGAACAATCGGCTCGGAATGCTTGACCAGCTTCGCCTTCTTGATGGTGAAATCCTTGTCCACCGCAATCATGATATGAATCGGCTTGCCGGAATAACCGCCGGACGGCACATAATTCGAGTTGAGGAAAACATAGCCCAGCACTTCCTCGCCCTTGAGCACCGGCACGATGGGCGGATTCTCCTGAATCGCGCCATAGCCGGTGGCATCGGGGAAAAACTCGGTCGCGGGCACCTTGCCGGTGAACTCCTGCAACGAACCGTCGCTATGGAACAGTGCGGCGCGAATCTCCTTCGCCGACGGCATCGGCGCGGCGAGTGCAGAACCCACAAAAAATAAAGCGGCAGCGACCGCTGTCGCTACCGCGAAACGCCGAAACAACGTTGCGGCGATGACTAACTGTCTCATGATTTCCCCACGTTGATTATTGCCTTTATTGGAGTGCGCGTATTCTAACAAAATCCACATCCACCTGTCTTGATGAACATCAAACCGCGTAAAAAACCTCAAATATCCCCGTGGATTCCGCAATTGAGAATCGCTGAAAATTATCGCTGGTGTTTCCGGTCCAACTTCCCGCCAAGGCAATAACCATGCCGCGAACGTCGGCGAACATCGGAAAAAACCATTTCAAATTCCTATTTCGCGGCGAATCATTTTTTATTGCGGTTTTAATTCGGACTTTTATCGGTTCTGAATAAACGGATTCATTCTGTGGTTTTTTTCATCCATCATTGCCGCTTCATCGTCGAGCATATCAAATATACATACACTATGAGCGCTCAGGTGTATGTATAAAAAAACCGCCCTCCGGGGCGGTTTGCTTTTTCTGCGCGTTTAGCGCGAGACGGTAACGCGCTCTTGCACCACGGCGCGCGCGCCGGCGTAGCGTTTTTTCCAGTAATCCTGGTCGATACGGGTGATTTCCACTTTTTTGC